>NZ_AZSN01000009.1:0-54907 GCF_000576225.1 Methylibium sp. T29-B
GTGGGGGAGGCGGCGGCGGTGGGGCAGGGGCCGGCGGCACGCTCACCAAGAGCGGCAGCGGCAAGGCCTCGCGCTCGATCGAGGAGATCAAGCTCGTGTTCGAGCGCAACAAGGGCGCGATCTATGCGCTCTACAACCGCGCGCTGCGCGAGGACCCGTCGCTGCAGGGCAAGGTAGTGCTCGAACTGAAGATCGCGCCGGCCGGCGACGTGGTGGGCGTGCGCATCGTGTCGAGCGAACTGCATGCGAGCGAACTGGAAGGCAAGCTGCTGGCGCGCGTGCGGCAGTTCGATTTCGGCGCGAAGGATGTGGAGCAAATGGTGGTGTCCTGGCCGGTGGATTTCCTGCCGTCGTGACCTCGTTGCTCCGTGCGGAGGTCTGTCTGTCGAGTGGTGGAGGGGGCGCCGTGACGGGCCGCTGTGTTGCGCTCGTGTCCCCCGCGGTCCGCCCTGCGGGCCGACCGCTCCTCCTTTACCTCGCTCCACACAGCGGCCCGTCACGGCGCTTCGATACGCCCTGGTCAGCAGCGCGCAGTCAAAGCACGCAGGAGCAATGCGAACCTCAGCGTGTGTTGACGATGTCGCGATACATCGGCGCCAGCCGCGCGAGCAGGCGGTTCTGCACGGAGAAGGGGATGCCCTGCCGGTCCATCGACTCCTGAAGCACCTCGACCAGCGCGTTGAAGTCGGCCTTGCGGATCTTCATCTCGGCGTGGGAGTTCTTCATCGTCTCGCCCTCGTAGACACAGGAGCCGCCGGACACCACACAGAACTGGTCGACGAGCTGCTTCTGCAGCTCCGACAGCTTGGTTTCCTTGAAGAATTCGCCGATGCGCGGATCGGCCGCGAGACGGGGCACGAAGTCGGCCATCAGTTTCGTCAGACCAGGCGTGCCGCCGAGGGCACGGTAGAGCGCATCGTCGGGGGGCGTGGATTGCGCGGCGGCGGAGAGCGCCGCCATGGCGCAGCTCAGGGCGATCAGGAGACGCTTCATGGGGAGGCTCATGAGTACGGGCGGGGTTGTCAGAACGCCACCTGGGCCGACAGGTAGGCGCCGCTCTGGCGCCGGTCGACGACGGCCGGCACGATGCGGCCGAGATCGACCCAGGCCAGCGTCAGCGACAGGTTCTTGTCCGGGGCCCAGGCGATGAACAGGTCCTTCCAGTCGTCTTCGGCCAGGCCGTCGCCGAGCAGCGAGGGGTTCAGGTTGTCCGGCTTGAAGCGGTACTCGGCGCCGATCGCCAGATTGCGGCGCAGCAGCCAGGCCACGGAAAACTCCGGCAGCAGCTTGTAGCGGTCGCGCGCCGTGCCACCGAAGCCGAGCAGGCCGTTCTGGTTGGCCTTGGTGGCCCGCAGCGTCGTGTTGAGCAGCACCCCCTGCGCGAGCAGGAGCTTGGTGGCACTGAGGTAGACGTCGGTGCCTCGGTCGTCGGCGCCCAGGGCCTGCAGCGTCGGTGCCAGGCCGCCGGCGTCGAGCCGCTTGCGCTCGAGGCCGATGGCGATCTGCGGCATCCACGTGTCGCTGTCCAGCACGGCATCGCCGGCGATTCTGAGCTTCACCGCGAAGATGTCCTGCTTCAGCCTCAGGCCGGGCAGGCCGAGCGCGGTGCCAGTGCGTCCGGTGTCGAAGTCCTGGCGGGCCAGCGACAGTTCGATGCGCTCGTCGAAGCTGGCGGCCACGCCGTAGCCGGTGAGCCCGTAATCCTGCGTCCTCAGGCGCGTCAGGTAGGCGCTGGCGCCGAACTGTCCGACGCTGGCATAGCTGCCGGTCAATGCCCAGGGTGTCAGGCCGCCACCGGCGGCGCCATCGATGCTGCTGACGCCACCGGTCAACAGCAGCTTGCCCTCGCGCGCCGGTGCCGGGGCGGCAGCAGCCAGGGCCGATGCCGCCAGCAGGAACAGCGCGGTCACGCGGCCGCCGACCCCGACGGTCGATCGGAACTCGTGACTCAGGACTTCGAATGACATGGAGGCTCCCACCACCGACGAAAGAGGCCGCGCGGCGGCGGCGGTTCGTGACGTCCTGGGCACGGCGGTGCGTGCGGACGTCGCCGCGGACCCCCGGCTGCAAGTTGCGCGCCTGACAGGTTGCGGCATGTCAGTGGCGCCTCAGTCGTCGAACAGCGATCGCGTATGCGGCTGCGCGGCCGGCTTCGCTGCGGCGGGTGGGACAAGCTCGCCGGGGCGCGACAGCGAGCCGACCCGCACGCCCAGCAGGCGCAGGCGTCGCTCGAGCGGGGCGCGCTTGAGGCATTCGCCGGCCGCCCGACGGATCGCCGCGAGGTCGTCGACCGGGGCCGGCAGCGTGAGGTCGCGGGTCACCGTCCTGAAGTCGTCGTAGCGCAGCTTCAGCCCGATGGTCCTGCCGACGTAACCCTTGCGCTGCAGGTCGTCGGCCACCTGCTCGCACAGCCGCGTGAAGATGGCCGACAGCGCTGCGCGGTCGTTGCGCGGGTGCAGGTCGCGGTCGAACGTGGTCTCGCGGCTCAGGCTGACCGGTTCGCTGTGCGTCACCACCGGCCGTTCGTCGCGGCCGTGGGCGGCGGCATGCAGCCAGGCGCCGTAGTGGGCGCCGAAGTTCTTCAGCAGCCAGGCCGGGTCGGCGGCGGCCAGCTCGCCGATCGTGCGGATGCCCAGGGCCTCGAGCTTCGCCGAGGCCTTCGGCCCGATGCCGTTGATGCGCCGGGCCGGTAGCGGCCAGATGCGTGTCTCGATGTCGGCCTCGCGCAGGATCGTCAGGCCGTCGGGCTTGTCGAGTTCGGAGGCGAGCTTGCTCAGCAGCTTGTTGGGCGTGACGCCGATCGAGCAGCTGAGGCCGGTGGTTTCCAGCACGCGGGCCTTGATGGCGCGCGCCAGCGTCGCGCCGCGGTCGACCGCGACACCGGGCAGGGCCGAGAGATCGATGTAGATCTCGTCGACGCCGCGGTCCTCGATCAGCGGTGGCGTGTTGCCCACGATCTCGGCCACCGCCGCCTTGAACAGGCGCGAGTAGCGCCGGTACTCGTCGAAGTCGACCGGCAGCAGCACCGCGTCGGGCGCCAGGGCGGCCGCTTCATCAGTCCCATGCCGGAGTTCACGCCGTAGCGGCGCGCCGCATAGGTGGCGGTGGTGACGACGCCACGGCCGGCGTAGTGGCGCAGCGTCGCGTAGCGGCGGCTGCCGTCGGCCAGCACCTCCGGTTCGTGGCGCCGGCCCCCGCCGATGACCACCGGCTCGCCTTTCAGTTCCGGATAGCGCAGCAACTCGACCGACGCGTAGAACGCGTCCATGTCGAGGTGGGCGATGTAGCGTTCTGGCATGTGCCGAGCCGCCGGCCGGGAGGCGGCCCTGGCGGGGGCTCAGTGCGTTTGGCGGTGTTCGAGCGACAGTGCGTACAGCCGGCCGCTGCGGGCGCCGCTGCGGCAGAACGCCAGCACCGGCTTGGGCAGGCGCTCCATCAGCGCGGCCATCGCCTGCGCCTGTTCGGGCGTCTGGAAACCGCCGGCAACCGGCAGGTGGGCGTACTCGAGGCCGGCGGCCCGTGCGGCGGCCTCGATCGCGGCGCTGGTCGGCTGGTCCGGCCCGCCTTCGAAGTCGGGGCGGTTGTTGACCACACTGCGGAAGCCGGCGGCGGCCGCGGCGGCCATCGCGTCGGGGGTCAGCTGGGGGGCCGTGGCGATCTCGGCATTCAGGCGGGTGGCGGGCAGATCCATCGGGGCGTCCTCGTGATGCGGGTGGCGTGCCGGAGCGAGCTTACTTCGACAGCGCCTGCTTCACCGCGGCCGACGCCAGGCCCATGTCGGCCTTCCCGGCCAGGCGGGTCTTGACGGCGCCCATCACCTTGCCCATGTCGCCCGGGCCGCTGGCGCCGAGCTCGGCGACGATCGCGGCCACCTCGGAGGCCACCTGCTCGGCGCTCAGGCGCGCCGGCAGGTAGGCCTCCAGCACGGCCAGTTCGGCGGTCTCCTTGTCGGCGAGGTCGGTACGGCCGGCGGCGCTGAACTGGCTGATCGAGTCCTTGCGCTGCTTGATCAGCTTGTCGACGATCGCGATCACCATGGCGTCGTCGAGCACCACGCGCTCGTCGACCTCCTTCTGCTTCAGCGCGGCCAGCAGCAGGCGGATGGTGCCGAGGCGTGCTGCGTCCTTGGCGCGCATCGCGCTCTTCATGTCTTCGGTGATGCGGTCTTTGATCGGGCTCGTCATGAGGCTCTCTCCGGTCTCCAGAAACGACCAAGCCCGCTTGGGCGTCCCCGCGCGGGCTTGATGTGGTGCCGACTGAGGGGTGGTCAGTACAGCTTCTTGGGCAGCTGCATGCTGCGCACGCGCTTGAAGTGGCGCTTCACGGCGGCCGCCTTCTTGCGCTTGCGCTCGGCGGTGGGCTTCTCGTAGAACTCGCGGGCCCGCAGGTCCGTCAGCAGGCCGATCTTCTCGATCGTGCGCTTGAAACGACGCAGAGCCACATCGAAGGGCTCGTTTTCTTTGACGCGAACGGTGGTCATGAAACGGTGGATCCTTGAATTTGCGCACCGGGTTCCGGGGAATCTTTCCGGATGACTCGGGCCGGGTTCGGCGCGCGGTTTGCCAGCAAAGACGAAGATTATAGACCGGCGGCGAGGACCGGCGCAATGCAGCCTGCGCCGGGCGTCAGGGGTGCGGAACCGGTGTCTCCGCGCGGCCGGCGGCGGCCAGGGCCTCGGCGCAGGCGTGCCCGCTGGCCCAGGCCCACTGGAAGTTGTAGCCGCCGAGCCAGCCGGTCACGTCGACCACCTCACCGATGAAATGCAGGCCGGGCACACGCCGGCTTTCCATCGTCTGTGAACTGAGCTCACGCGTGTCCACGCCGCCGGCGGTGACCTCGGCCTTGCGGTAGCCCTCGGTGCCGGCCGGCGTCAGCATCCAGTGCTGGAGCGAGGCGGCGAGGGTGGCCAGATCCTTGTCCTTGACCTCGGGCAGTGGCCGTGCGGCCAGGTTGCCGAGCGGTGCGCACCAGGCCTCGGCCAGGCGGGCCGGCAGGCGGGTCGCCAGTTCGTTGCCGAGCTGGCGCCTGGATACCGCCTTGGCCTCGCGCAGGGCGGACGCCAGGTCCTGGCCCGGCGCCAGGTCCAGCGCGATCGGCGTGCCAGGCTGCCAGTAGCTGGAGATCTGCAGCACCGCCGGGCCGCTGAGCCCGCGGTGCGTGAACAGAAGGTCCTCGAGGAAGCGTCCAGCCGCGGAGCCGCTGCCGGTGCTCACCGTCACCTCGAGCGACAGGCCCGCCAGGGCCGCGAACGGCGCCCAGGCGGTGGCATCGAAGGTCAGCGGCACCAGCGCGGGTCGAGGCTCGACCACGCGGTGGCCGAACTGCCGCGCCAGCCGGTAGCCGAAGTCGCTGGCGCCGATCTTCGGGATCGAGAGCCCGCCGGTGGCGACCACCACGCGCCTTGCGCGCACGCTGCCGCGATCGGTGTCGAGCTCGAAGCCGCGGACAGCGGCCCGCCGCACGGTGGCGACGCGGCAGGGCTGCCAGCGCGTCACGCCGCCGGCCTCGCACTCGCGCAACAGCATGGCGATCAGGTCCTCGCTGGACTCGTCGCAGAACAGCTGGCCCTTGTGCTTCTCGTGCCAGGGAATGCGGTGGCGCTGCACCAGGGCGATGAAGTCGCGCGGCGTGTAGCGTGCCAGCGCCGAGCGGCAGAACGCCGGGTTGCCGGACAGGAAGTTCGCCGGCCCGGTTTCGAGGTTGGTGAAGTTGCAGCGCCCGCCGCCGGAGATGCGGATCTTCTCGGCCAGCTTCTCCGCGTGATCGACCAGCAGCACGCGCAGGCCGCGCTGGCCGGCGACGCCGGCACAGAAGAGGCCGGCTGCTCCCGCGCCGATCACCACGACGTCGAAGGGGGAAGCGGCCTGCATCGGCACGATTATCGGGGCGCGCGCCACGCGTCCATGCGCCGCTGCAGGTCGGCGAAGCGCTCGACCAGCTGGTCCAGCACCACGCGCACGCGCGCCGGCACATACTCGCGGCTCGGCAGCAAGGCGTGCACCGGCACCTCGTCGCCGCGGTGGCCCGGCAGCACCTGCACCAGGCGGCCGGCCTCGAGATCGGCGAGCACGTCACACAAGGCTTTCGACGCGATGCCGCGACCCTGCAGTGCCCATTGCCGTGCCAGCGAGCCGTCGCCGCACAGCGCCCCGCCCACGCGCACCGGTTCGCCCTCGCCACGCACGCTGCGGCCCCGCCAGAAACGCCAGTCGCGGTTCGCGCGGCCCCCCAGCATCCACAGCAGGCAGTCGTGCCCGGCCAGATCGGCGGGCGTCTGGGGCGTGCCGCGTCGGCGCAGATAGGCCGGCGATGCGACCGCGATGCGCGGGCCGCTGCACAGCCGGCGAGCCACCAGGCCGGAGTCGGGCAGGGTGCCGTAGCGCACGGCGATGTCGACCGACTCACGCCGAACGTCGTGCAGGCGGTCGCTGACGTGCAGGCTCAGGCGCAGGCCGGGGTGGGCGACCAGCAGGGTGCGAGCCAGGGCGACAGCAGCTGGTAGGTGGTGTCTGCGGGGGCTGCAAGCTGCACCTCGCCGTCCACCGCGCCGGGGTCGGAGCGCAGCGCTGCCGTGCCCTCGGCCCACCGGGCCGTCAGGGCTTCGCAGGTGTCGAGGAAACGCTCGCCTTCGGGGGTGAGTCGCAGCGCGCGGGTGCTGCGCTCGATCAGCCGTCGCTGCAGCGAGGCCTCGATGCGCTTGATGGTTGCGCTCACCGCCGCCGGCGTCAGCGCCAGCTGCCGCGCAGCGGCGCTGAACGATCCGCTGCGGGCCACCTGAATGAAGAGGTTCAGGTCGTCGAGATGCATGGGTGGGGATCAAGTTTCAAATATTGATTGAAAGTATTGTCGATTGATAAGCGTTGATTCACTCTCACGGTCTTTCGACAATGCCTCATCCCGCCTCGGGTCCCGTTCCCCCTGCAAGGAGTTCCGCATGAAAGCCGTCGCATTCACCCGCAGTCTGCCGATCGATGCTGCCGGCGCCCTGGTCGACATCGACCTGCCCGTGCCCGAGCCGCTGCCGCACGATCTGCGGGTCGCGGTGCGGGCGGTGTCGGTCAACCCGGTCGATACCAAGGTGCGCCGCAACGGCGCCCATGCCGACGGCACGCCTCGTGTGCTGGGCTGGGACGCGGTCGGCGTGGTCGAGGCGGTCGGCAGTGCCGTCACGCGCTTCCAGCCCGGTGACCGGGTCTGGTATGCGGGCTCGATCGCGCGCAACGGCAGCAATGCCGAACTGCACCTGGTCGACGAGCGCCTTGCCGGTCGCGCGCCCGCGTCCCTGACGGATGCGCAGGCCGCGGCTTTGCCGCTCACCGGCATCACCGCCTGGGAACTGCTGTTCGACCGCCTGCTGGTCCCGCCCGGCAAGCGCGGCCGCGACAGCGCGGCTGGCGAATCCCTGCTGGTGATGGGTGCGGCCGGCGGCGTGGGCTCGATCCTGGTGCAGTTGGCGCGTCGCCTGACCGGGCTCACGGTGATCGGTAGCGCGTCGCGACCCGAGACCCAGGCCTGGGTGCGCGAGCTCGGCGCCCACCACGTGATCGATCATGGCCGCCCCTTGGGCGAGGAGCTGCGGCGCATCGGCCGGCCGGAGGTCACGCACGTGGCGAGCCTCACCCACACCGACGTGCATTTCACGCAGCTCGTCGAGGCGCTGGCGCCGCAGGGGCGCATCGCGCTGATCGACGACCCGGAGCCGATCGACGTGCGCCTGCTCAAGCGCAAGAGCGCGTCATTGCATTGGGAGCTGATGTTCACCCGCGCGCTGTTCGGGACGCCCGACATGGTGGCGCAGCACCACCTGCTGAATGACCTGGCGGCGCTGGTCGACGACGGCGTGGTGCGCAGCACGCTGGGCGAGCACTACGGGCGCATCACGGCGGCCAACCTGACGCGCGCGCACGCGCTGATCGAAAGCGGCCGGGCGCGGGGGAAGATCGTGCTCGAGGGGTTCTGAGGCCCGAGGGTCCGGTGCGCGAGCAGGCCGCTGTCGGCTTCAGCCGACCGCCGCTGGCGGAACGTCATCGCCGGTCATCCTCGCCTCCGCGCGAAGGCGCGGCAGGTACTGCGGGTACTCGCGCTGGATGAAGTCGACCAGGTACTCGCGCACGTGGCAGCGCAGGTCCCAGCCAGCCGGTGCCGAGGCCGAGGTCACCAGGCAGCGCAGCTGCATCGCGTGCTCGCCGGCCTCGGTGACCTGCAGCAGCGCGAAGCGGCCGTCCCAGTGCTCGGTCGATTCGCAGGCGCGCTGCAGCGCCGCGCGCAGCGGGGCGAGCGGCATGCGGTAGTCGACCCACAGGAACACGGTGCCGATCAGCTCCGAGGTCTTGCGCGTCCAGTTCTGGAATGGCTTCTCGATCCAGTACTGCAGCGGTACCACCAGGCGCCGCTGGTCCCAGATGCGCACGACGACGTAGGTGCCGGTGATCTCCTCGATCACGCCCCATTCGCCCTCGACGATCACCACGTCGTCGATGCGGATCGGCTGACTCAGGCCGATCTGCAGACCGGCGATCAGGTTGCCCAGCACCGGCCGCGCCGCGAAGCCGGCGATGATGCCCACCACGCCGGCCGATGCCAGCAGGCTGGTGCCGATCTGCCGCACCGCCGGAAACGTCATCAGCATCAGCGACGCGCCGATCAGCACGGCGAGGCCGGCCACGGTGCGCGACAGCACGCGGGTCTGGGTGTGGATGCGGCGCGCCTCCAGGTTGTCGGCCACCGTCACGGGATGGGCCGCGATCACCGCCTTGGCGAGGCCGTTGACGGCGCGCACCAGAAGCCAGGTGAATGCGGCGATCAGCAGCAGGCCGGTCAGCCGCTGCACCGAGGCCAGGCCGGCCAGTGTGTCGGGCGCCGCCTCGTGCCACACCAGGTTCAGCGCCAGCAGCGGCAGCGCCCAGCGCGCCGGGCTGCGCACCGCCTGCGCCACGGTCGAAGCCAGCGGTGTGCTGCGGGTGGCGCGCCGCACCACGCGCTCGCCGACATGGAACACGAGTTCAGCGAGCAGCATGGCCGCCGCCGCGATGCCCAACGCGGGCAGCCAGTCGGCGATCGACGGGGGGAGCCAGTTCGGAAAGTTCATCCCTGCTTGAGCACCGACTGGCGCGGAGGTTCCATCGTGCGCCGCCTCAGCGCGTGGCCTCGACCACCGTGGCGACCGCCTGGCCCAGCTCGATCACCGCCAGCGCGTAGTAGCTCGACCAGTTGTAGCGCGTGATCGCATAGAAGTTCTGCGTGCCGGCCACGTAGCTCGGTGCCGCGTTGCCGTTCTGCAGTTCGACCAGCGCCAGCGGGCCCTCGTGCTGCCGGCCCGCGGTTTCCAGAGCCGCGCCGTGCTCGGCGAACTGCGCTGCGCTGAAGCTGGGCAGGATGTCGGGCGCCAGCAGCACGGCGCGCTCGGCCACGTCGACCGGCGCGCCCACCGCGTAGTGGGTCGGCTGGCCGCGCTGCCAGCCGAACTCGGCCAGGTAGTTCGCCACCGAGCCGATCACGTCGGCAGCGCTGGCGTGCAGATCGACACGGCCGTCGCCGTCGAAGTCGACCGCGTACTTCAGCCAGGAGCTCGGCATGAACTGCGGCATGCCGATCGCACCGGCGTAGCTGCCCTTGAGCGCCAGCGGGTCGCTGCCCTGCTGCCGGCACAGCAGCAGGAAGCTCTCCAGCTCGTCGCGGAAGAAGGGGCTGCGGTCGCGCCGCGCGTCGCGCGGGAAGTCGAAGCTCAGCGTGGCCAGCGCGTCGAGCACGCGGAAGTTGCCCATGTGCTGGGCGTAGATGGTCTCCACGCCGACGATGCCGACGACGATGGCCGCCGGCACGCCGTAGCGCGCCTCGGCCTCGCGCAGCCAGCGCTCGTTGTCGCGCCAGAACGCCACGCCGGCGCGGATGCGCACCGGCTCGACGAAGCGCGCGCGGTAAGCCGCCCAGTTCTTGGCCGTGCCGGCCGGCGGCGGCTGGATCAGCCGCACCACGCCCGGGATGTAGCGCGCCTGCGCCAGCGTCTCTTCGACCCAGGCGCGGTCGAGCCCGCGCCGTTCGGCAATGCCGGCGGCGAGCGCCACCACGTCGTCGCGGCGGCCGTAGGTCACGGCGTCGGGCGCGTTGTCGTCCTGCAGGGCGACGGGCTTCTTGCGGGTCCGCGCGGCCTCGGCGTCGGAGGGCGGGCAGAGCGTGCCGAGCGCGACCAGGGTCGCGGCGAGGACAGGAAGGAGGGGCGGGGTTTCGTCATCATCGGGAAGCGGCGACCGGCATCTTGGACGGGGAAGTGTGAGGCTTCAGGGGACGCAGGGCAGCCACGGCGGTGGCGGCGAGCCGGCGCGCCTGCACGGCCTGCCGGCGCCTGGAGGCCGGTGCGTCGGCACGGGCGTAGCGCAGGCGGTCGAGCGCGTCCAGCACCCGCGCAGCGGGTTCTGCCGCACTGCCATGGCGTGCCCGAAGGGCCGCGGCCAGGGTGCGCGGCGGCATGCCGTCGTGCACTGGGATGCCCCGCTTCGCAGTGGCCTGCCGCACGCGCGCATAGGCGCGCAGCCAGGGGTCGGTCCGGTGGTGGCCCCACCAGGCCCAGCCGGCGACCGCCAGGCTCAGGCCGCTGGCGACGACGATCAGCAGCAGGGCCAGGTCCTCCCAGCTCGGCGAGGCATAGCCCAGACGCTTGAGCAGGTCGAACTGCGTGCCGCGCGAATAGTTCAGCACCCACTGGTTCCAGGCGTTGTTGGCCGACTCCCACAGCGCACGCAACTGCAGCAGCGCGTCGGGCGCCACGCCGCCGAAGGCGGTGGCCACGAAGCCGGGGGCTGGCGCCAGCGGACGGCTGCGGTCGATGCGCTCGGGCGCCACCGCCGCCGTCGGATCGGCGCGCACCCAGCCCTGGCCGGGCTGCCAGTATTCCGCCCAGGCGTGCGCGAAGCTGTTGCGCACGACCAGCGTGCCGTCGATCGGGTTGCGCTCGGCGCCCTGGTAGCCGGTGACCACGCGCGCGGGCACGTCGAGCGCGCGCAGGATCACCACGAAGGCGGTCGCGAAGTGTTCGCAGAAGCCGGCCTTGCCGTCGAGCCAGAACTCGTCGATCGCGGTGCCGCGCTGCGCTTCGTCGTAGAGGCCCGGGGCCAGCGTGTAGCTGTAGTTCTCGCGGCGGATGTGCTGCATCAGCGCGGCGGCGAGGGTGTTGCCGTCGGCCTGGGCATAACGCGGGTCGCGCCGCAGCGCCGCGGCCCATTCGAGCGTGCGGGGGTTGAAGCCGGGCGGCAGGTCCAGCGCATCCTGGAGGCCGAGCGTGGGCTCGGTCGGGCCGTGGGCGAAGCGCGGCCACGAAGGGGCGGTGTAGCGGATGCGCTCGGCCAGCGGGCGGTTCGTGATCCAGTGCAGGTCGTCGAGCAACTGCGTGCGCAGGTTCTCCTCCAGCGCCGGCAGGGCCGGCGTGGCTTCCAGCGCCGGGATGGTGGACAGCCGCGATGGTTCCACCGTGACCTCGAGCTCCACCGGCTCGCCGATCGGCCGCAGGTTGCGCGCCAGCGTCGCGCCCGACGCGAAGCGTGGCGAACCGACGCGCCACGTCGTGCCATCGAAGCCGGTCAGCACCGGCCCGCGGAAGTACAGCTGTTCCGGCGGTGGCGGCGTGCCCGAGAGCACGCGCACGCGCAGCGCGATGCTGTCGTCGGCGGCCAGCTCGGCGATCATGCCCACGCGCATCTCGCCGGACAGGCCGGTCTTCGCGCCGGCGTCGTTCGGCACGCCCCACAGCGGACCGATGCGCGGGAACAGCAGGAACAGCAGCAGCATGACCGGCGCGCCGAGCAGCGCGAAGCGGCCGGCCAGCGCACCGGCCCGGTCCAGGCCGGGCTGGCCGACCGGCATGTGCGCGAGCACCAGCGCGGTCATCAGGCCCCACACCGACACCAGCATGGCCGCGGCGATGACCATCGACTGCGAGCTCAGGAAGTGGGTCAGCACCAGGAAGAAGCCGAGGAAGAACACCGCGAAGGCATCGCGCCGCGCGCGCAGCTCCAGCGTCTTCAGCGCCACCAGCACCACCAGCAGCGTGATGCCCGACTCCTTGCCGAGCAGCGTGCGGTGCGTCATGAAAGTCAGCGCCAGTGCCAGCAGCAGCACGCCGGCCAGCACCCAGCGGCTCGGCAGCGCCGCGCCACGCACCGCCAACGCCCCGCGCCACAACAGTACGGCGGCCGTCAGCGCAGTGCACCAGACCGGCAGCTGGCCGACGTGCGGCAGCACCGTCCAGGCAATCACCGCCAGCAGGAACAGCGTGTCGCGTGCCTCGCGCGGCAGGTGTCGCCAGCCGGGCCACGCGATCGTCGCGGGTCGCGCATCAGGCCCACAGCGTCAGTGCCTCCAGCGCTGCGCGCCGATGCGCCTCGCCTGTCGCCGGCGGCCATTCACGGCCGGGCAGGCGCAGCCCCCACGCCGCGCCGCTCTGCTCGACGGCGAGCACCCAGGCCGCCAGCCGCGAGAGCCGGGCCTCGGGCGACAGACCCCCGGTCGCCGCCCAGTCCAGCCAGAGTTCCTGGCGGGCCGCGCTGCGGGTGTCGCGGCTGACCAGCTCGCCGCCGGTGTCGAGCGCACGCGCGGCCTTCTTCCAGACCACCAGCTTCAGCGGGTCGCCGCGCCGGTAGGCACGGATGCCCTCGAGCTCGCCGCCCTCGCTGCTGCGCGCCGTGCTCGCCTCGCCACCGGCGGCCCGGGCCGGAGGCAGTGGAGGCGTGGGCCGCTCTGGTTGCGGGTAGGCGAGCACGGTTGCCTGCGGGCGCCATTCGCTCCAGGCGCGGAACAGCCCCAGCGGGAAACGCGTTTCCAGCACCACGTGGGGCAGGGGCAGCCGGCCGCGGCGCGGTGCGACGAAACTCAGCTGCATGGCGGACTGGCCGCCCGCCGGCACGTCGGTCCAGCTCCAGTGTGGCGGTCGCTCCGGCCCGGCCAGCCGCAGGCCGATGCCGTGCCGGGTGCGAGTGGCGGTGGACGCCAGCACGCACTCGACCACCGCCGCCTCACCCGCGAACACCGGCTGGGGTGGGCGCAGGTGCAGGCTCAGGCCGCGCAGCGTGGCATGCGTGACGTGCATCGACACCAGGCCGCTGCCGGCCAGCAGGAAGGTCAGCAGGTAACCCAGGCTGAGCTGGTAGTTGATCGACGCGACCAGCAGCACGCCCAGCGTCAGCGCGAACACCCAGCCGGCGCGCGTGGGGAGGATGTAGACGTTGCGCTGCGTGAGCTGCAGCGTGTCGCTGCGCGGATGGCGGGCGTCCCACCAGGTGCGCCAGCGCGTGCGCAGCGGCGCGAGCGGGCCGCTGCGCGCCGTCGGGTCGTCGAGCACCGCGCTCACGTCGGCTCCGTGGCCTTCAGGGCAGCGCGATCGCGTCGATCATCGCGCGCACCTGTTCGCGCCGACCCCGGCCGGCCCCGGCGACAGGCAGCAGGCGGTGCGCCACGGTCTGCGGCAGCACGGCCTGCAGGTCGTCGGGCGCCACGTAGTCGCGCGCATCGAGCAGCGCGTGGGCCTTGGCGGCGCGCAGCAGCGAGATGCCGGCGCGCGGCGACAGGCCCTCGACGAACCAGCGGCCGTCGCGCGTGGCGGCGATCAGCGCCTGCAGGTAGTCGAGCAGCGGTTCGCTGGCGTGCACGGCCAGCACCGCCTGCTGCGCGGCCTGCAGGTCGGAGGGGCTCATCACCGCGTGCAGCTCGTGGATGGCCTCGCGGCGGTCGCGGCCGGACAGCAGCGCGCGTTCGCTGGCGCGGTCGGGGTAGCCGAGCGTGATGCACATCAGGAAGCGGTCGAGCTGGCTCTCCGGCAGCGGGTAGGTGCCGAGCTGGTCGCTCGGGTTCTGCGTGGCGATCACGAAGAAGGGCGCGGGCAGCGCCCGGGTCTCGCCCTCGACGCTGACCTGGTGCTCCTCCATCGCCTCGAGCAGCGCGCTCTGGGTCTTGGGGCCGGCGCGGTTGATCTCGTCGGCCAGCAAGACCTGGGCGAACACCGGCCCGGGGTGGAACACGAAGCGCTCCTTGCCGCGCTCGTAGACGCTGACGCCCACCAGGTCGGAGGGCATCAGGTCGGCGGTGAACTGCACGCGCGAGAAGCGCAGGCCGAGCGAGACGGCCAACGCGTGGGCGAGGGTGGTCTTGCCGACGCCGGGCACGTCTTCGATGAGCAGATGACCGCCGGCCAGCAGGCAGGCGAGGCTGTCTTCGATCTGGGGGCGCTTGCCGACGATAATCGTGGCGATCTGATCGACGAGCTGGTGAAGCCGGGTGTGCAGGGTCATGGCGCACACCTTAGCCGAAAGCCGCCGTTCCCGAGACCTCGCACCGCCAAGACGGATGGCCACCGCCTACTACTCCCACCCCGCCTGCCGCACCCATGACATGGGCGATGGCCACCCCGAGTGCCCGCAGCGGCTCGACGCCATTGCCGACCACCTGATCGCCACCGGCCTGGACATCGCGCTCGAGCAGCGCGAGGCGCCGCCGGTCGACGAGGGCACCTTGGCGCTGGCCCATGAGTCGCTGTACGTCGCCAACCTGCGCGGCTTCATGGAGCAGGTGGAGGCCACCGGCCAGCGCCGCGCGCTGGACCCCGACACCGTCGCCGGCCCCGGCACCTGGCTGCGGCGCTGCATGCGGCCGGGGCCGCGGTGGCGGCGACCGATGCGGTGCTCGATGGCGAGATCGAGAACGCCTTCTGCGCGGTGCGCCCGCCGGGCCACCATGCCACCCGGCGCCAGGCCATGGGTTTCTGCTTCTTCAACAACGTCGCCGTCGCGGCACGCCATGCACTCGACCGGCGCGGGCTGGAGCGTGTGGCGATCATCGATTTCGATGTCCACCACGGCAACGGCACCGAGGACATCATCGCCAACGACGATCGCGTGCTGATGTGCAGCTTCTTCCAGCATCCGCTGTACCCGAACTCCGGGGCCCAGCCGCTGGGCGACAACATGGTGAACCTGCCGGTGCCGGCCTATACCAAGGGATCCGAGATCCGCGAACTGATCGACCGGCACTGGTTGCCGCGGCTCGAGGCCTTCCGGCCGCAGATGCTGTTCATTTCGGCGGGTTTCGACGCTCACCGGGAGGACGATCTCGGTCAACTCGGGTTGGTGGAGAGCGACTACGCCTGGATCACGCGGCGCCTCAAGGGTGTGGCCGAACGCCATGCCGACGGTCGCATCGTCTCGTGTCTGGAGGGGGGCTACGCACTGAGTGCGCTGGCGCGCAGCGTGGCCAGCCACGTGCGAGTGCTGGCCGGACTGACCGATTGACGGCGCTCGCACGCCGCATTCCGCACCGAACCCGAAGGACCCGATGGCCCGACCGATGACCCCCCGACGAGCTGAGTGCGCTGGGCAGCGCGCTGCTCACCACCAATGCCGCGCTGGAGCTCGCCGTGCTCGGTGGCTGCCTGCTGCTGGCGTGGGCGCTGGCTCGCACGCTGCGCGGTCGGCGCGAGGATCCCCATTCGGTGCTGTTCGGTCGCCGACTGGTCGACGGCGCGCTGTTTCCGTTGCTCTCGCTGGGACTCGTGCTGGCCGCGCAGCACCTGCTGCTGGCGGTGCTGCATCTGCCGCCGGCGGTACTGCGCATCGCGGTCGCGCTGCTGCTGTCGCTGGCGCTGATCCGCGTGTTCGTGCGGGTGCTGCGAGCGGCGTTCCCGGCGTCGGCCTTCGTGCGCATCGTCGAGCGCTGGCTGTCGTGGGCAGTGTGGATCGGCATGATCCTTTGGTTCACCGGCGTGCTGCCGATGCTGATGGAAGAGCTGGAAGGCATCAGCTGGAAGGTCGGCAGCGATCGCATCTCGCTGCGGGCCCTGCTCGAGGGCGCGTTCAACGCGGTGATCGTGCTGATGCTCGCGTTGTGGCTCAGCGCGGCGATCGAGGCGCGGCTCCTGAAGGGGAGATTGACCGACCTGTCGCTGCGCAAGATCGCGGCGAACGCCACCCGCGCGCTGCTGCTGTTCGTCGGCCTGCTGATAGCCCTGTCGGCGGCCGGCATCGACCTCACCGCGCTCAGCGTCTTCGGGGGGGCGATCGGGGTCGGGCTCGGCTTCGGCCTGCAGAAGCTCGCGTCCAACTATGTCAGCGGCTTCGTGGTGCTGGCCGAGCGCTCGCTGCGGATCGGTGACCTGGTCAAGGTCGACAACTTCGAGGGCCGCATCACCGACATCAACACGCGCGCGACGATCATCCGCGCCGCCAACGGCCGCGAGTCCATCGTGCCGAACGAGCTGCTGATCACGCAGCGCGTCGAGAACGCTTCGCTGACTGAGACCTGTGTCATGGCCTCGACGGTGGTTCAGGTCGCCTACGGCACCGACGTCCTGAAGCTGCGCCCCAAGCTGCTCGCGGCACTCGGAAGCATCGAGCGCGTGATGAAGGACGACAGTCACTCGGCGGCGGTCCACCTGACCAACTTTGCGGCCGACGGTCTGGAGCTGACCATCTGGTACTGGGTGCCGGATCCGCTGAACGGCCAGTCCAACCTGCGCTCCGAAGTGAATCTGGCCATCCTGGCCGTGCTCGACGCCGAGGGCATCGAGATCCCGTTCCCGCAGCGTGTGCTGCGGCGCGTGCCGCCCGCCCACAAGCCGCCATCGGCGGCCTCGCAACCGCCCTGATCGTCAGGCCGACGCGCTCTGCGACCAGTTCGGGAAGCGCACCCGGCACTCGATGCCGGCCGGCAGCAGTTCGCGCCACTCGACCTCTCCGCCGAGCTGCTTGACTCGCTTGCGGATGCCGCCGAGGCCCAGGCCATGCGCCCACGCCTGCGGATTGCGGCCGTGGCCGTCGTCGTGCACACGCAGCTCGAGCCGATCGTCGGCCAGTTGCAGCGAGATCGCCACCCGCGTGGCCCGGGCGTGTGCGATGGTGTTGCTGACCAGCTCGCGCAGCACGCGCGTCAGGGCCGACCACTGCACCACCGTGAGTTCCGCGTCGCGATCGAACTGCGTGTGCCAGTCCAGCACGACGTTGGCGATCTGCAGCCGTTGCTGCACATCGGCCTTCCATTCGGCCGCGGCATGGGACAGGCGGTGGCTGCTGACCGCGAGGCCGCGCGTGAGCGTCTTCAGATCCTGCAGCGTGTGGCGGATGTAGTCCTCCTGCTCCGGGCTCTGGGCCTGGTACATCAGCGTCAGCAGCCGCGCGCCGATGTCGTCGTGCAGGTCCTGCGCCAGGCGGCTGCGCTCCTCGCTGCGACCCCGCTCGACGGCCTGGTCGAAGGCGACCGCGCGCTTGAGCTGCTCGACGATGCGGTCCGCCAGACGCGCGTCCTCGCGCGTGAACAGGCGCCGGCCGCGCTGCGAGTAGCGCAGCACCAGCGTCTCGTCGGCGCGACCGCTGATGCGGCTGAGGTCGGGCACCGGCACGGTCAGCGCCGAGCCGTCACCGCTGGCACGTGCATGCTGGGTGGATTTCGGCGCAACCGCGGCCTCCAGCGGTTCGAACAGCTCGCGCAGCAGGCTCAGCAACGAGGTCGACGCGCGTTCGGGGTGGGCCTCCACCTCGCGTGCCATGCGGTATAGGCGCTCGAACAGGCGTTCCATCGTGACCATGCCGGTGCCGCGCAGGTGGTTCAACAGCCACTGCCGCACGCTGACGTACAGGCCGATCGACAGGAACACCGACAGCGTGATCGACGTGAACTGACCGAAGGAGAAGGCCGTGACGAACAACAGGTCGAGCGAGGTGGCGACGGTGCTGACGCCGGCCAGCAGCGAGAACTCGCGCAGCATCTGCTGCGACTTGGCGAGAAACGGCACCAGCAGCATTAGCGAGGCGAGGAAGACCACCCAGATCATCGAACCGACGGTGGCGATCCCCTGTTGCGCGCCCGGGGTCTGGCCGACGGCGGCGATCGCGGCGGTCAGCAGGATCCAGGTGCCGGCGGTCACGATGCCGAATCGGCGTTGCACCAGGGCATAGGGGTGCGGCTCGATGCGGTAGGACCAGCTCAGCAGGCCGATTGCCGAGAGACCGAGCGCGGCACCGATGCCCTGGGTCCACCACCAGGCCTGCGGCAATGCGGACCGAACATCGAGCGCCAGCAGGCCGCCGACCAGGCCCCACACCAGCAACGCGATCGCCGGGCCACCGGGCAACCGCCTCGGGTGCAGGCAGGCAGCGTGGACGATGGCCGCAGCGGTGACCAGATCGAAGGCCATGCGGGCATGCACTTCCAATCCCGCGTAGCCCCGAGGCAGCGTCAGCTCCGACACCCCCGCCGCAGCGATGAACAGCAGATTGCCGCACTGGCTGAGCGCCATCAGCGCAAACAGGGCGTTGGCGAGCATCGGTCGCACCAGCACCACCACCATCGCGATCAGGTAGAGCACCAACGCCAGGCCGGCGAGCAGCCAGTACATCAGCCCCAGCCGGAAACTGCCGCGAGGCTGGAGCTGCAGCTCGGCCGTGCCGCCTTCGGCGAAGTAGAAACGCACATGGCCCTGGGACAGCGCCCGCTCGAGCTGGTCGTGCAGTTCGTGGTGGCGGGCCCGCTCGGCATCGCCAGGCAGCCAGCGCGGCGAACGCTGCAGGGCCAGCGCGTCGAGCACGGCGACCTGGCTGTCGCCGCCGATGATGCCGAGCAGCGCGTGGCCGACGAAAGGCTGCAGCGCCGGCTCGTTGCTGGCCGCCAGCAGCAGCTGGCCGTGCTCGTTGCCGCGCCAGCTGGCGTCCAGGCGTGGTTGCTGCGCGAGTTCGCGCGTCAGCAGGAACAGCGCCAGGCAGCCCAGCAGCGCCAGCACGACCAGTGCCCGCAGCCGCCAGCCGAGCCAGCGCGAGCTGCGCAGCCGCGACGGCAGCCATTGCTCGAGGACCGTGGTGTCGATGCCGGAGTCGTTGTCGTCGAGCCGCGACGTGGGCGGGCCGGAAGTGTGCGCGTCGCGCCGCGACGGCCTAGTGGGATGGCGCTCGGCCGGCGCGTTCATCGACAGGCCGCGTTGTCAGCGCACCGAACGCGGGCTCACACGAGACCTTGCTTGCTGGCCAGCACGGCGGCCTCGGCGCGGCTGGAGACATTGAGCTTGCGGTAGATGGCCTTGATGTGGTCGTTGACGGTAAACCACTTGATGCCCATCAGACCGGCGATCTCCTTGATCGTGAAACCTTTGCTGAGGTAGGTCAGCACCTCGGTCTCGCGCGGCGTCAGGCGCTCGTGGTCCGGCTCCGCGTAGACCGCGGGGGCAGCCGGGCGGGCGGGCTGGAAGTCGCCCGGCGCGTGGGCGCTGTCGAGCGCCATCGAGCCCGAATCGCCGAGACGGAAGTGCGACAGCAGACGCCGCGCGATCGCCGGCGACAGCGGCGGCTGGCCCCGAACGATCTTCTGCAGCTCCTCGACCAGCACCTCGAAGCGGTCTTCCTTCAGCAGGTAGCCGTCGGCGCCGCACTGCAGCGCGGGGAAGAGATGGTCGTCGTCCGAGTACAGCGTGGTGACGATCTTCGTCGCACCGTGTCCGGCCAGTTCGGTGAGCAACTCGAGGCCATTGCCGTCGGGAAGCTCCAGGTCGACGAGCACCAGCTTGAACGGCTCGCTGCCCGCCGGCAACGGCGGGGCACCGCCGATGCCGAGCTGGCGGCGGGCGGATTCGAGGTCCCCGGCCTCGGCCATGCCCGTCACGTCGGAAAAGCTCTCGCGCACGACGCGCGCCAGGAAGTGGCGTGCGACGGGGTTGTCTTCGACGATCAGTACCTTGACGGCCATCGGATTCTCCAGAAAGGGGGACGAACGTCGTGGACCCGGCGCGGCGTCATCGCGGCGGATCCGCGTCGGCCTGGACAGCGCGCGACAGGCGCACATAGCGCTCGCGCAGGTCGGAGAGCCGTTCGTTCTTGGCGGACTCGCTCATCCTGGCGTCGAGCAGCACTTCGGAGCGCTGCTTGAAGTCGTCGACGTCGAGCACGAACTTGAGCTGCTGGTTGCTGGAACGCTTGAAACCGGCGAGGTCGAACATGCGCTTGAGCATCAGCTTCTCGTCATCGGTCCGACCCACACCGAAGATGTATTCCGCGATGCGCTTGCGCACCGACAGGGGCAGGTCGCGACGCCACAGCAGTGGATCCTTCGGGATCATCGCCGACTCCCACAGGATCCGCAGCTGCATCGCCTGAGCGGGCGACTGCTCGCGCAGGCGATGCAACTCCTCGGTGTTGTACGTGCCGGCATGGACCTGGCCGCCGAGCACGGCCGCGAGCGTCTGTGCATGGGTGCCGCGGCGCAGTGCCTGGAAGTGTTCTTCCGGCTTGATCCCGCGCGGCACGAACAGCGCGTACTCCAGCATCACGGCACCGGAGGTCGAGCTGGGCTCGCCCATCGCGAAACGCCAGGTGCGTGGGCGGTTGAGCAGAGGGTCGATCGACAGCAGTGCGCTGTCGCGACGCGTGACGATGATCGAGCGATAGCCGAGCGAGCCCGCGGAATCGACCAGCTGAGCGAACACTTCCACGTTGGTGCGCTCGATGCAATCGAGCGCGGCCTTGTTAGAGACCCAGGCCAGCTGCACCAGGTTGCGAACCACCGCGTCGACGGCTTCTTCGTAGGTGGCGTGGTAGACGCCGTGCACGTCGAGTCCGGTGCCGCGGCGCATGGCGGCGAAGAAGGGTTCCCAGGCTGCGCGGGTCTCGGCGACGGTGGTGGTGGTGATCACGCCGAAGGCCAGCGACGGAGCGTCGGCCGCAGCCACCCGGCCAGCCAGGCCGACGAGGACGAGCATGAGCAGCTTCAGCAGCAAACGGCGCACAGAGGGCTCGCGTTGAATGGGCACGCGAATTTAGCACCGGGGCCGGGCGGACCCGACCCATCAAGAGGGCCCCCCGACGGGGGGCCGCAGCGCCGAAGGCCCTGCGGTAAGAGTCGCTTCAGTCGACGCTGAGCACGATCTTGCCGCGCACCTGCCGTGACGCCATCAGCTCGAAGGCGCGTGGCAGGTCGCGCAGCGCGTAGCGGTGCTCGATCACCGGCTTGATGCGGCCCTGGGCGTACCAGCTCGCCAATTCGTTCAGGGCCCGCGCGTTCTGCTGCGGCTCTCGCTTGGCGAACTCGCCCCAGAACACGCCGACCAGCGAGGCGCCCTTGAGCAGGGCCAGGTTCAGCGGCAGCGCCGGGATGGCGCCGGCGGCGAAGCCGATCACGAGGTAGCGGCCGCGCCAGGCGATCGAGCGGAACACCGGCTCGGCCATCGCGCCGCCGACGGGGTCGTAGACCACATCCGGCCCCTTGCCCTCGGTGGCGGCCTTGATCTGCTCGCGCAGGTCGGCGCTCGTGTAGTTGATCGACGCGTCGGCCCCGAGCGTGCGGCACAGCGCGCACTTCTCGTCGCTCGAGGCGGCGGCGATCACGCGCGCACCCACCGCCTTGGCGATCTGGATCGCGGCGGTGCCGACGCCGCCCGCCGCACCCAGTACCAGCACGGTCTCGCCGGCCTTCAACTGTGCGCGGTCCACCAGCGCGTGATGGCTGGTGCCGTAGGTGCACAGGAAGGCGGCAGCGTCGTCGAACGCGAAGCCCGACGGCAGCGGCATCACCTGCCGGGCGTCGACGCACACATGGCTGCCGAACCCGCCGATGCCGCCGAACGAGGCGACGGCCATGCCGACGTGCAACTGCGTCACGCCGGGACCGACTGCCTCGATCACGCCGGAGAACTCTGCTCCCGGCACGAAGGGCAGCGGGGGCTTCAGCTGGTACTTGTTCTGCACGATCAGCAGGTCGGGGAAGTTCAGGCTGGCGCAGCGCACCGCCACGCGCACTTCGCCGGCCTGCGGTTCGGGCGTGGGCAATTCGGTCCACTTCAGCGCCTCGGGGCCGATCGGGTTGTCGCAGAGCCAGGCGTGCATGTCGTCTCCTTGCTGCCGCAGTCAGCCGCGGCGACCGATGATAGGTAGAGGGCCGCGGGAACTCCGTCGCCGAGGCGACGTGGGGGCTCCCTACAATGAGTCGGATGCGCATCCTTGTTGCCAACGACGATGGTTATCTCGCCCCTGGACTGGCGGCGCTGGTCGAAGCGTGTCGCGGATTGGGCGAACTCGACGTGGTCGCGCCCGAGCAGAACTCGAGCGGCACCTCCAACGCGTTGACGCTGCAGCGTCCGCTATCGGTCTGGACCGCGGCCAATGGCTATCGCTACCTGAACGGCACGCCGTCGGACTGCGTGCACGTGGCGCTGACCGGGCTGCTGCCGCGGCGGCCCGACCTGGTGGTCTCGGGCATCAACAACGGCGCGAACATGGGCGACGACACGCTCTATTCCGGTACGGTGGCCGCGGCGATGGAAGGCTATCTGTTCGGCATCCCGTCGATCGCCTTCTCGCTGAGCGAGAAGGGGTGGACGCACCTCGACACGGCCGCGCGCGTGGCACGCCGTCTCATCGAGCAGGTGATCGCGCTGCCTCCGGTGCCCGGTGCCTGGCTGCTCAACGTGAACATTCCCGACCGGCCCTACGAGGACTTGCGCGGTCTGCGCACCACCCGGCTCGGTCGCCGCCACGCCAGCGAACCGGTGATCCGCCAGAGCAATCCCCGCGGCGAGCCGATCTACTGGATCGGTGCAGCCGGTGACGCTCGCGAGGCCGGTGCCGGCACCGATTTCCATGCCGTGGCTCAGGGCCACGTGTCGGTCACGCCGCTGCAGGTGGACCTGACCGATCACACCCGCCTGCCGGCTTGGGGCTCGTGGCTGGAACGAGCTGGCGAGGGCGGGCGATGAGCGCCGGCCAGCGACCGGCCCCGAAGTTCCCGCTGCGGCTCGACCAGGTCAAGCCGGCAGGTCGCTCAGGCGCCGCACCCTTGCTGCGGCCCCAGCGGCCATTGCACCAGGCAGCCACGGAGCGCGGCCGCGGCACCACGCCGGCCGGTCTGGGACTCGATTCGCACCTGGTGCGCGAGCGCATGCTGGCGCGCCTTCAGGCCGAAGGTGTGCGCGACGCGCGCGTGCTCGCGGCGATGCGGGCCGTGCCGCGGCACAGCTTTGTCGATACTGCGCTGGCCAACCAGGCCTACGAGGACACCAGTCTGCCGATCGGACTCGGGCAGACGATCTCCAAGCCCTCGGTGGTGGCGCGAATGATCGAGTTGATGCTCGCCCTGCAGCCGGCCGGCGCGCGACCGAGGCTGCTCGAGATCGGCAGCGGCTGCGGCTACCAGGCGGCCGTGCTGGCGCAGTTGGCGCGCCAGGTGGTGTCGATCGAGCGGCTGCGACCGCTGTATGACAAGGCGCGGGAGAACCTCGCGCCATTGAACTTCGGGAACCTGCGGCTGGTCTATGGTGACGGCCGTATCGGCCATGCACCGAACGCGCCCTACGACGGCATCATCGCGGCGGCGGGCGGTGAAGACATCCCGCAGCCCTGGATCGACCAACTTGGCCCGGGAGGACGGCTCGTCGCGCCGATGCTCGACGCGCGCAGTGGAGGGCAGGTGCTGGTGGTGATCGACCGTCATGCCGATGGCAACCTGGTGCGCTCGCTGCATGAGGCTGTCAGATTCGTCCCCCTAAAATCCGGCACCGACTGAACGAATGCGACGCAACCTCATGTTTTTTCCTGTCCCCGGTCGCATGCTGTCGCGCGGTCTGACGACCGCGCTGCTGGTGTTCCTGCTCGCGGCCTGCGTGCAGGCGCCACGGCGTGCACCCCCTGTCGAGGATCGCAGCACGCGCAGCCCGGCCGCAGCAGTGGCCGTTCCGGCGGGCGCGGCCGTGGCCTCGGCCGCCAGCGCGCCCGACGCCGGCAAGCCGCTGCCTGGCGCAGAGAACGCCGGCAAGCCGGGCTACTACACCGTCAAGCCGGGCGACACGATGATCCGCATCGGTCTCGAGACCGGCCAGAACTGGAAGGACATCGCTCGCTGGAACGGCATGGAGAACGTGAACGCCATCGAGGTCGGTCAGGTGCTGCGCGTGCTGCCGCCGACGGTCGACCCGACGGTGGTCGCGGCCAAGCCGGTGGCCAGCACGAAGGTCGAGGCGCGGCCGCTCGAGACCAAGCCGGGCGCCGCTGCAGCGGCGGCACCGGGAGGCAGCGCGTCGGGCAGTACCGTGGCAGCGGCCCCGCAGGCACCGGTCATCACCCAGACTCCCGCGGCCTCGTCGAACCGGGACGACGACGAACTGAACTGGGCCTGGCCCGCTTCGGGTGCCGTGCTGGCAAACTACGACGAGGCGCGCAACAAGGGGCTCGCGATCGGCGGCAAGGCCGGCGATCCGGTGACCGCGGCAGCGGACGGGCGCGTCGTGTATGCCGGGTCGGGGCTGCGCGGTTACGGCAATCTCGTGATCGTGAAGCACAACACCACCTACCTGACCGCCTACGCGCACAACCAGACGCTGCTGGTCAAGGAAGACCAGCCGGTCAAGCGGGGCCAGAAGATCGCCGAGATGGGCTCGACCGACGCCGAGCGGGTACAACTGCATTTCGAGATCCGCAAGCTGGGCAAGCCGGTCGATCCGGTCAAGCTCCTGCCACCACGCTAGCGACGCGCCCGACCATCATGAACCACAGGAAGCACTCTCCGCCCGGCAACGGACACGCGCTTCCTGATGCGAGGGCCCTGCCGCACGGGGCCTGGCCGGTCGAGCCGACGCATGGTGGTGGAGATCCGCCGAATGGTGCGGACGACCTGCCGGAGCCGGTGCAGGAGCACCTGCCGATCGCTGCCGGCGAAGGCGAGGTCGGCAACACGCTGCAGACCTATCTGCGCGAGATCCGGCGAGCGCCCCTGTTCACGCCCGACGAGGAATTCGCGATGGCCACGCGCGCCCGGGCCGGCGACTTCGCGGCGCGGCAGCAGATGATCGAGCGCAATCTGCGGCTCGTGGTCAGCATCGCCAAGAGCTACCTCAGCCGCGGCCTGCCGATGACCGACCTGATCGAGGAAGGCAACCTCGGCCTGATGCACGCGATCGGCAAGTTCGAGCCTGAACGCGGCTTTCGCTTCTCGACCTACGCCTCGTGGTGGATCCGCCAGAGCATCGAGCGCGCGATCATGCACCAGGCCCGCCTGGTGCGGCTGCCGGTGCATGTGGTGCGTGAACTCAACCAGGTGCTCAAGGCGCGCCGTGCGCTGGAGGGCGAAGCCGCAGCGAGCGCCGACGGGCGGACCGTCCGCGTCGACGAGATCGCTGCAGCGTTGGGGCGCCCGGTGACCGAGGTGTCCGAACTGCTGCGATTTGCCGAGCAGCCCACGTCGCTCGATGCGCCGCTCGAGCGCCAGGCAGGCAATGGGGCCGAGACGCTGGGCGACATGGTGGCCGACGAGCAGGCCACGGACCCGCTGGGCCACACGCTGAACCATGAACTCGACGTGCTGCTGGAGCATGGTTTGGGCGAACTGAGCGAACGCGAGCGCGAGGTGCTGGCTGGGCGCTATGGATTGCACGACAGGGAACCCGAGACGCTGGAGGTGCTCGCCGAGCGGCTGGGCCTGACGCGCGAGCGTATCCGCCAGATCCAGCAGGAGGCGCTGCTCAAGCTCAAGCGCCGGATGGCACGCAACGGCGTCAACCGCGACTCGATCTTCTGAGTGGGAGGGTTGCCGGCAGCGCCGGCCATGGCCCCGGATAATCTGTGGCATGACAGCAGGCGATGAATGGCTGACGGTCGAGTCGCTCGACCTCGAGGCACAAGGCGTGGCGCACAACGCCGAAGGCAAGGTGGTGTTTGTCGAGGGCGCCTTGCCGGGTGAGCAGGTTCTGGTGGCCGTGGGACGGCGCAAGAACAACTGGGAGCAGGGCACGATGACGGCGCTGCGCCGCGAGAGCTCGCAACGCGTCACGCCGCGTTGCGAGTACTTCGGACTCTGCGGCGGCTGCAAGATGCAGCATTTCCATGTCGGTGCTCAGGTCGCGGTGAAGCAGCGGGTGCTGGAGGACAACCTCTGGCATCTGGGCAAGGTGAAGGCCGGCCAGATGCTACGGCCCATCGAGGGGCCGACCTGGGGCTATCGCTACCGGGCGCGCCTGTCTGTGCGGCATGTCGTCAAGAAGGGCAAGGTCCTGATCGGCTTCCACGAGCGCAAGTCGAGCTACGTGGCGGACATGAGCCGCTGCGAGATCCTGCCGCCGCACCTGAGTGCGATGCTGCTGCCACTGCGCGCCCTGATTGCCGCCATGGACGGCCGCGACCGGCTGCCGCAGATCGAGGTGGCGATCGGCGAGGCGCCCGACGGGCTCGTGACGGCGCTGGTGCTGCGCCACCTCGAGCCCCTGAGCGCGGACGACCTGCAGAGGTTGCGGGCTTTTGGCGCCGAGCACGGCGTGCAGTGGTGGCTGCAGCCCAAGGGGCCCGACACCGTGCAGCGGCTCGACGACGGCGGGCCTCAGCTCGCCTACACGTTGCCGGAATACGGCGTCGTCATGCCCTTCAAGCCGACCGATTTCACCCAGGTCAACCACGCCATCAACCGCGCGCTGGTGGTGCGGGCGCTGCGGCTGCTGGACGTGCAGGGCGACGAGCGTGTGATCGACTGGTTCTGCGGGCTCGGCAATTTCACGCTGCCGCTGGCCACGCAGGCGCGAGAGGTGCTCGGGATCGAGGGCAGCGAAGCATTGGTGGCGCGCTCACGCGACAACGCGGCGCTCAACGGCCTGTCGCACAAGACGCGCTTCGACGCGCGCAACCTGTTCGAACTGCTGCCGGCGGATCTGGTGGCCTACGGCAGCGCGACAAAGTGGCTGGTCGACCCGCCGCGCGAGGGCGCATTCGCCCTGGCCAAGGCCGTGGCCGATGCGGTGCAGGACCCGGGGCAGGCGCCCGGCTGGGTGCCACCGGCGCGCATCGTGTACGTGAGCTGCAATCCGGCCACGCTGGCGCGCGACGCCGGCCTGCTGGTGCACCAGGCCGGCTACCGCTGCGTGCAGGCCGGCGCAGTGAACATGTTCCCGCACACCGCGCATGTGGAAAGCATTGCGGTCTTCGACCGCAATGCTTCGGCTTAGGCGCATGTCGCAGAGCGACGTGATGCCGTAGCCAAAGCATCTGCGTTGAGCCAGGTACAAAGAAAAAGGCCCCGCGGAGCGGGGCCTTGTCGATCCGGCGAGGCGACTTACTCGCGTTCGCCGCCGAAGATGCCCAGCAGGCTCAGCAGGCTCTGGAACACGTTGTAGACGTCAAGGTAGATGGCCAGCGTCGCGGTCACATAGTTCGTTTCGCCGCCATCGATCACGCGCTTGATGTCGTACAGCATGAACGCCGAGAAGATCACGATGGCGAGCACCGAGACCGTCAGGAACAGCGCCGGCATCTGCAGCCAGATGTTGGCGACGCTGGCCACGATCAGGCCGATCACACCCACCATCAGCCACTTGCCCAGCCCGGACAGGTCTCGCTTGATGGTGGTCGCCAGCGTGGCCATGCCGAAGAACACCAGCGCGGTGCCGCCGAAGGCCATGCCGATCAGGGTGGCGCCGTTGCTGTAGTTGCCCAGCACGCCACCGATCAGGCGCGACAGCATCAGGCCCATGAAGAAGGTGAAGCCCAGCAACAGCGCTACGCCGATGCCGGAGTTCTTGAACTTCTCGATCGCGAAGAAGAAGCCGAACGCGATGCCCATGAACAGCAGGAAGCCGATGAAGGGGCTGCCGGCGAAGAAGCTGAAGCCGGTCGCGACCCCCACCCAGGCACCCAGCACGGTCGGCACCAGCGACAGCGCCAGCAGCCAGTACGTGTTGCGCAGGACGCGATTGCGCTCGCCGCCGACGGCGGCCGAGCCGGGGTAGGCGGTTTGCAGGGTGTCGTTCATTCGATAACCTCCGTAGGGAAGAATAGGCTTGCTTGGAGCTGACGTCCGGATTCTAGTTCCGTTGTGCGAGTGATGCGCAGGCTGCCCCGGTTCCAATGGCGGGCTGATGCGGAATTGGCCGCAGTCTCTTTGCCACGGGGCCCGGGTCGCCTTAGAGTCGGGTTAACCCATAGTCGGAGGATTCCATGCAGACCAAGCCCGTGCTGTCCCTCGAGGATGTCAAGCGCATCGCGGCCGCAGCCGAAGCCGAGGCACTGGCGCACCAGTGGCCGGTGACGATCGCGATCGTCGACGATGGGGGGCATCTGCTGTGGCTGCAGCGTCTGGACGGCGCGGCGCCGGTCTCGGCGCATATCGCGCCGGCGAAGGCCCATACCGCCGCGCTGGGCCGGCGAGAAAGCCGGGTGTACGAAGAGGTCATCAACCAGGGGCGCACGTCGTTCCTGAGCGCACCGACCATCGCGGGCATGCTGGAGGGGGGCGTTCCCATCCTGCTGCAGGGTCAGTGCGTCGGCGCGGTGGGCGTCAGCGGCGTGAAGTCGAACGAGGACGCACAGGTGGCCAAGGCGGGGATCGCCGCGCTGGGCTGACCGGCAGGCCAGACGAGGACGGGGCGTTCCCGACTGCGGGGTCACTTGGTGAGGATGAGCTTGCCGAGCCGCGTGCTGCGCAGTTGGTAGAGCGCTCCGTTGTGCTCGATGTGCACAACATTGCGGCCCTGGAGCAGCGCCGCGCTATGAACCTGGGGCGCGGGCGGGGCGGTCGCCGCAGTACAGGGCACCGCGGGTCCAAGGCCGCCGGAACGCAGGGAAGGCAGGTCGAGAGTCGGGTTGGCGATGTTCATCAGGCATCCCTCAACGTGGTGAACGCAGCGCCCACCAGGCGCCCAGGACAACGACGGACAGGCTGGCCAGCCACCACATGTTCAGGCGAGTGCCGCAGCCGGTTGAGCCACGCGCAGGCGGCCCACCAAGCCGCAAGCGGGTTGCTGGCGGGCCTCGTCGAACACGGAGCGGGCGCAGTCACCGCAGCGGCCGCAACCGGTGGCGACACCGGTGTTCAACTGCAATTCATCGAAGCTGTCGCAGGCCGTTGCATGGCGCTCGATCTCGCGATGAGAGATGCGGTGGCAGACACAGACGATCATGGTGCGGCAGTCCGGGTTCAGAGTGCCTTCACTATAAATAGGAATGATTCGTAATACAAGCCCCTGTTGACCCAGGGGCTTGTGCTGACCGTGCCGTCGCTCAGGAGCCGATCTCGCCCATCTGCGACTGCAGGTAGTTCTGCGGACCGACCTGGTCGACCAGGCCGAGCTGCGTCTCAAGGAAATCGATGTGCTCCTCGGTGTCGTCGAGGATGCCCTGCAGCAGGTCGCGCGAGACGTAGTCGCGCACCGTCTCGCAGTGCGCGATGCCATCCTTGATCGTGAGTTGCGCGGTCTGCTCCAGTTGCAGGTCGCTGCGCATCGCCTCGACGACATCCTCGCCGATCAGCAGCTTGCCCAGGTCCTGCAGGTTCGGCAGGCCGTCGAGCATCAGGATGCGGTCCATCAGGCGGTCCGCGTGCTTCATCTCGCCGATCGACTCTTCGTATTCCTTCTTCGCGAGCTTGTCGAAACCCCAGTGCTTCATCAAGCGGTAGTGCATGAAGTACTGGTTGATCGCGGTCAGCTCGTTCTTGAGCTGCGCGTTCAGGTATTCGATGACTTTGGCGTCGCCTTTCATGGCCCTCTCCGTGGTGTGATTCGCTGCATTATCGAAGCGCAGAGGCGGCTTTCCAGCGCTCCGCCTGCCAAGGCCCCGCCGATTCGCTCTTGACGCGCATGCGACTGACTCGCAGTCCCGGAGCGGGCGCGAAGCCAGCTACAATTCAAAGGTTTACCCGCACCCACCTGCCGCCCACCGAAACTTCCGCTGTTTCCCGCCGGACTCAGGCCCGAAGAGCCGAGCTGGGCGCGCGCAAATGACGGAGTTCCCGTGCTGCCAGATCTGCCCCTCGCTCTACTTGCTCTCGCAGACGGCACGGTCTTTCAAGGTACCTCGATCGGCGCGGCCGGTCGCACGGTCGGCGAGGTGGTGTTCAACACCGCGCTCACCGGCTACCAGGAAATCCTCACCGACCCGAGCTACTGCCGGCAGATCGTCACGCTGACGTATCCGCACATCGGCAACACCGGCGTCAACGAGGAGGATGTCGAAGCCTCGAAAGTCCATGCCGCCGGCCTGATCATCAAGGACCTGCCGGTCCTCGACTCGAATTTCCGCAAGACCCGCACGCTGTCGCAGTATCTGCGCGACGAAGGAACGGTGGCGATCGCCGACATCGACACCCGCAAGCTCACCCGCATCCTGCGCACCGGCGGGGCCCAGAACGGCTGCATCGTGGCGCTGCCGCGCGGGGAGACCTTCACCGAGGCGCTGGTCGCCGACGCGGTGGCCCGGGCGCGCAGTGCGCAGAGCATGGCAGGCCTGGATCTCGCCAAGGTCGTGAGCACTGCGATGCCCTACGGTTGGACCGAGACCGAGTGGTCGCTGGGCACCGGCTACGGCACCCAGGCGGCGCCGAAGTTCCACGTCGTCGCCTATGACTTCGGCGTCAAGCGCAACATCCTGCGCATGCTGGCCAGCCGCGGCTGCCAGGTCACGGTGGTGCCGGCCAAGACGCCGGCCGCGGAGGCGCTGCTGCTGAAGCCGGACGGCATCTTCCTCAGCAACGGCCCGGGCGACCCCGAGCCCTGCGACTACGCGATCGAGGCAACGCGCACGCTGATCGACACCGGCCTGCCGGTGTTCGGCATCTGTCTGGGTCACCAGATCATGGCGCTGGCTTCGGGGGCGAAGACCTTCAAGATGAAGTTCGGGCACCACGGCGCCAACCACCCGGTAAAGGACCTGGACGACGGCCGCGTCAGCATCACGAGCCAGAACCACGGTTTCGCGGTCGACGAGAAGTCCCTGCCGGCCACCCTGCGCCCCACGCACGTGAGCCTGTTCGACGGCACGCTGCAGGGGCTGGCGCGCACCGACAAGCCCGCCTTCTGCTTCCAGGGCCACCCGGAAGCGTCTCCCGGGCCGCACGACATCGGCTACCTGTTCGACCGCTTCATTGCGCTGATGGAAAAGAACTGACATGCCCAAGCGCACCGACCTTCAAAGCATCCTCATCATCGGCGCCGGCCCGATCATCATCGGTCAGGCCTGCGAGTTCGACTACTCCGGCGCTCAGGCCTGCAAGGCGCTGCGCGAGGAGGGCTATCGCGTCATCCTCGTCAACAGCAATCCGGCGACGATCATGACCGACCCGGAGATGGCCGATGCCACCTACATCGAGCCGATCACGTGGTCGGTGGTCGAAAAGATCATCGCCAAGGAGCGCCAGGCGCATCCCGACGAGAAGATGGCGATCCTGCCCACGATGGGCGGCCAGACCGCGTTGAACTGCGCCCTCGACCTGCACAAGCACGGTGTGCTGTCCAAGTACGGCGTCGAGATGATCGGCGCCAACGAGCACGCGATCGAGAAGGCCGAGGACCGCCTGAAGTTCAAGGACGCGATGACCGGCATCGGCCTGCATTCGGCCAAGAGCGGCATCGCGCACTCGATGGAGGAGGCGCTGGCCGTCCAGCGTCGGATCACGAGCGACATCGGCGGCACCGGTTTCCCGATGGTGATCCGCCCGAGCTTCACGCTCGGCGGCACTGGCGGCGGCATCGCCTACAACCCCGAGGAGTTCGAGGAGATCTGCAAGCGCGGCCTCGACCTCTCGCCGACCAAGGAACTGCTCATCGAGGAGAGCCTGATCGGCTGGAAGGAGTACGAGATGGAGGTGGTCCGCGACAAGGCGGACAACTGCATCATCGTCTGCTCGATCGAGAACCTCGATCCGATGGCATCCACACCGGCGACTCGATCACCGTGGCGCCGGCCCAGACGCTGACCGACAAGGAATACCAGCTGCTGCGCAACGCCAGCATCGCGATCCTGCGCGAGATCGGCGTCGACACCGGCGGCTCCAACGTGCAGTTCTCGATCAACCCGGACAACGGCCGCATGGTCGTGATCGAGATGAACCCGCGCGTGTCGCGGTCGTCGGCCCTGGCTTCAAAGGCCACCGGATTCCCGATCGCGAAGGTGGCCGCCAAGCTGGCGGTCGGCTACACGCTCGACGAACTGCGCAATGACATCACCGGCGGCGCGACGCCGGCGAGCTTCGAGCCCAGCATCGACTACGTCGTCACCAAGATCCCGCGCTTCGCGTTCGAGAAGTTCCCGGCCGCCGACTCCCGCCTGACCACGCAGATGAAGTCGGTGGGCGAGGTGATGGCGATGGGCCGCAGCTTCCAGGAGAGTTTCCAGAAGGCGCTGCGCGGTCTCGAGACCGGCATCGACGGCCTGTCCGAGCGCAGCACCGACCGCGAGGAGATCGTCCAGGAGATCGGCGAGGCGGGTCCGGAGCGCATCCTCTATGTCGCCGACGCCTTCCGCATCGGCCTGAGCCGCGACGAGATCTTCGAGGAAACCGCGATCGACCATGGTTCCTGGCACAGATCGAGCAGCTCGTGCAGGCGGAGCTGGCGCTGAAGGGCCGCACGCTGGCCAGCCTGTCGACGGACGAGCTGCGCTTCCTCAAGCGCAAGGGCTTCTCCGACAAGCGCCTGGCCAAGCTGCTCGGCACCCACCAGCATGAGGTGCGCGCCGCGCGCCACGCACAGGGCGTGCGGCCGGTCTACAAGCGCGTCGACACCTGTGCGGCCGAGTTCGCCACGCAGACCGCCTACATGTACTCGACGTACGACGACGAGTGCGAGGCGCAGCCGACCGACCGCAAGAAGATCATGGTGCTCGGCGGCGGCCCGAACCGCATCGGCCAGGGCATCGAGTTCGACTACTGCTGCGTGCACGCCGCGCTGGCGATGCGCGAGGACGGCTACGAGACCATCATGGTCAACTGCAACCCCGAGACCGTGTCGACCGACTACGACACCTCGGACCGGCTTTACTTCGAGCCGGTGACGCTGGAAGACGTGCTGGAGATCGTCGACAAGGAAAAGCCGGTCGGCGTGATCGTGCAGTACGGAGGCCAGACGCCGTTGAAGCTGGCGCTCGACCTGGAGCGCGCCGGCGTGCCGATCGTCGGCACCTCGCCGGACAGCATCGACATCGCGGAAGATCGCGAGCGCTTCCAGCAATTGCTGCACAAGCTCGGTCTGAAGCAGCCTCCGAACCGCACCGCGCGCACCGAGGAGGCCGCGCTGCAGCTGGCGCAGGAGATCGGCTACCCCCTGGTGGTGCGCCCGAGCTACGTGCTGGGCGGCCGTGCGATGGAGATCGTGCATGGCGACAAGGACCTCGAGCGCTACATGCGCGAGGCGGTCCGCGTGTCCGAGAAGTCGCCGGTGCTGCTCGACCGCTTCCTCGATGACGCGGTGGAGGTCGATGTCGACTGCATCTCCGACGGCCACGACGTGATGATCGGCGCGATCATGGAGCACATCGAGCAGGCCGGCGTGCACTCCGGCGACTCGGCGTGCTCGCTGCCGCCGTATGCGCTGAGCCCGGCGCTGCAGGATGAACTGCGGCGCCAGACCGCGGCGATGGCGAAGGCGCTGCAGGTCGTGGGCCTGATGAACGTGCAGTTCGCGATCCAGGGCGAGGGCGATGAGGCGGTCGTCTACGTGCTCGAGGTCAACCCGCGCGCGTCGCGCACCGTACCCTTCGTCTCCAAGGCCACCGGCCAGCCGCTGGCCAAGATCGCGGCGCGCTGCATGGTCGGCCAGAAGCTGGCCGCGCAGAAGGCCCTGAGGGGCGAGGCGCCGCGCGAGATCGTGCCCTCGTACTACAGCGTCAAGGAAGCGGTGTTCCCGTTCAACAAGTTCCCCGGCGTCGATCCCATCCTCGGCCCCGAGATGCGCTCGACCGGCGAGGTGATGGGGGCGGGCCGCAGCTTCGGCGAGGCCATGCTCAAGAGCCAGCTCGGCGCCGGCTCGCGCCTGCCGTCCAGGGGCACGGTCGTCATCACGGTGAAGAACGCCGACAAGGATCGCGCGGTCAAGATCGCCGGCGATCTGGTCGATCTCGGCTTCAACGTCGTCGCCACCAGGGGCACGGCAGCGGCCATCTCGGCGGCCGGCGTGCCGGTGAAGGTGGTCAACAAGGTCAAGGACGGTCGGCCGCACATCGCCGACATGATCAAGGCCGGCGAGATCCAGCTGGTATTCACGACCGTCGACGAGACCCGTACCGCGATCGCGGATTCGCGCTACATCCGCACCGCGGCGATCGCCAACCGCGTCAGTTACTACACGACCATGGCCGGCTGCGAGGCCGCGGTCGAGGCACTGAAGCATCAGGACGATCTGACCGTGCTTTCCCTGCAGGAACTGCACGCGGAACTCCACTAAACTGCGCGCTTCACACGGCCGCCCCGGAGCCCCGGGGCGGCTGAGTTTTTTGCACGCACCGATTCGACGAGAAGAGATCATGGCCACCATCCCGCTGACCAAACGCGGCGCCGAGAAATTGAAGGAAGAGCTCCACCGCCTGAAGTCGGTGGAGCGGCATGCCGTGATCCAGGCGATCGCAGAGGCGCGTGCGCAGGGTGATCTGTCGGAGAACGCCGAGTACGAGCCGCCAAGGACAAGCAGGGCTTCATCGAGGGACGCATCCTCGAGATCGAAAGCAAGATGGCGGCGGCACAGATCATCGATCCTGCGATGCTGGACGCTGGCGGGCGGGTGGTGTTCGGCGCGACGGTCGAGCTGGAGGAGGAGAGCTCGGGCGACAGCGTCACGTACCAGATCGTCGGTGACGACGAGGCCGACCTGAAGCAGGGCTGATCTCGGTCAGCTCGCCGATCGCGCGCGCGATGATCGGCAAGGAAGCCGGCGACGTGGCGGAGTTCCAGGCGCCCGGCGGCACGCGCCGCTACGAGATCGTCGAGGTCCGCTACCTGTGAGCGGCGCCAGCCTGGTGGCCGTGCCTGAACGGCTGCGGCGCCTGATCCCCGGCCTGTGGTTCGGCGTGTTGCTGGCCATTGCCCTCATCGCCGCCCCCAGCCTGTTCAGCTTGCTGGACCGGCCGTCGGCCGGGCGGGTGGCGGCGCGGCTGTTCGCGCTCGAGGCCCAGCTCAGCTTGGCGCTGTGCGTGCTGCTCGGGCTGCTGGAGCGCCTGCGGGCCGGCCGCCGCGCGAAGGCCGGGCAGGGCTCGCCGGTCAGCGCCGAACTGCTGCTGCTGCTGGGTGTGCTGTTCTGCACCGTGCTCGGCCACTACGCGCTGCAGCCGATGATGGAGGCCGCACGCGCCGGGGAGGGGCGCTGGTCGTTCGGCGCGCTGCACGGCGTGTCGACGACCCTCTACGCCGTGAAGAGCCTGTTGGTCGCTACATTGGCTTGGCGGGCGGCACGGGGCTGACGTCCCGGTTCGGTGCTTCCGCAGCGTGCGGAGGCCGATTGTTTGCCGCCCCGAGGAGAGTCGCTTCATGACGTCCATGCCGCCGCCGCTGAAACGGACGCTGACGAGCATCTTCCTCGCCGGCTTGCTGGCTGCGCTGCCATTGGCTGCCACGCTTCTGGTCATCGTGTGGGTGCTGCGCCTGCTGTTCGCCTATGTCGGGCCGGGCAGCTTCATCGGTCAGCGACTGGTGGCGCTGGGCCTGGGCGGCGGCAGCTCCGAGGTGCTGGGCTACCTGATCGGCGTTGCCTGGTGCTGGCGGCGATCTTCGCGCTCGGTGTCGTGGTCCAGACGCGCCTGCGCGGCTGGCTGGCACGCAGCGTCGACGCGCTGATCCAGCGCATTCCGGTCGTGCGCAGCATTTACGGCATCACCCAGCGCTTCGTCGAACTGCTGTCGCCGCGCGGGGCCGACGGCGGCGGGCTTCAGTCGATGCGGCCGGTCTGGTGCCACTTCGGCGGACCGGGCGGCGTGGCGGTGCTGGGCCTGCTGTCGGCCGCCGAGACCATCGACCTGGGCGGTGCGCGTTACCACGCAGTGCTGGTGCCGACCGCCCCGGTGCCGGTCGGCGGCGGGTTGCTCTACGTGCCGCAGGCGTGGATCACGCCGGCCGAGATCGGCATCGACGCGCTGACGAGCATCTACGTTTCCATGGGCGTCACCTCGGCCCAGTACCTGCCGCAGACGCCGGCAGACGGCCGATGACTCAGTCGCCCAGTTTCTTCTTGCTTGGCAGCCGCTCCTTGGCCCGCTTGACGATGCCGCCGGAGGTGATGCGCTGGTTGCCCAGCACGGTGAGCTTCTTCACCTGGGCACGGTGGTTGCCGCTCTTGGAGAACTTCAGGATCTTCACCACCCGCGGGCCGGCCTGGCGGTGTTCGTCCGGCGTCTTTTCCTTCGGCTCGACCGGGCGCCACAGCACCAGCAGCTTGCCGATGTGCTGGACGGGCGCCGCGCCGAGCTGTTCGCACAGCGTGGCGAAGATCGCTTCGCGGGTCTCGCGTTCGTCGGAGAACACGCGTACCTTGATCAGGCCATGGGCCTTCAGCGCGGCGTCTGCCTCCTTGGTGACGGCGGGAGTCAGGCCCTCGCCGCCGATCATCACGACCGGATCGAGGTGGTGCGCATCGGCACGGTGGGCCTTGCGCTCGGCAGGCGTGAGTTGAATGGCAGGCATCCCCGTATTATCGACGCGACATGAAAGTCAAAACCAAGAGCAAGAAGGTCAACAAGGCGTGGCTCAACGATCACATCAACGATCCCTACGTCAAGCTGGCCCAGAAGGAGGGCTACCGGGCCCGTGCCGCCTACAAGCTCAAGGAGATCGATGAGGCGCTGGGGCTGATCAAGCCGGGCCAGGTCGTCGTCGACCTCGGCGCGGCACCCGGCGCCTGGAGCCAGTACCTGCGCCGCAGGTTCGCACCCAAGGAGGCCGGCGCCGGCGGCGCCGCGGCCGGTGCACTGAACGGCCGCATCATTGCACTCGACCTCCTGGATTTCGAGCCGATCGAGGGCGTGCAGTTCATCCAGGGCGATTTCCACGATGAGGCGGTGCTTGCGGAATTGAGCGCCGCGATCGGCGGGCGCGGCGTCGACGTGGTCGTGTCGGACATGGCGCCGAACCTCTCTGGCATCGCTCCTCAGATTCCGCGCGCATCGCGCTGCTGGTGGAGCTGGCGGTCGAATTCGCCGAAACCCACCTCCATCCGCACGGCGCGCTGGTCTGCAAGGTGTTCCACGGCAGCGGCCACAGCCAGCTGGTCGAGCTGTTCAAGAAGCGTTTCCGGGTCGTGAAACCGATCAACCCAAGGCATCTCGTGACAAGTCGTCGGAAACCTTTCTGGTCGGCATCGGTCTCAAATCGAGGTGAAACCGGCGGAAATTCCCGCGAATCCAGGCCTTGACCTATCGCAGCCGATGACAAAGCCGATCGGCGTCCCGGGGTTGACTGGACTAAACTCGGCCCCATATCCCGCGAGAGTGAGACATATCCCGTGCAGCAAGTGAGTGACGCCCATTTCGGGCAGGATTCGGTGAAGGAGCCGCGGTGAACAATCAATGGTTCTCGAAGGTCGCTGTCTGGCTGGTGATCGCCCTGGTGCTGTTCACCGTGTTCAAGCAGTTCGACCGCACGGCGGCCGCGGGCGGGCAGATCGGCTATTCCGACTTCCTCGAAGAGGTGCGCAGCAAGCGCATCTCGACCGTTACCCTGCAGGAGAGCGGCAACGGTGCGACGGAGATCCGGGCGGCCACCACCGATGGCAAGACGCTGCGCACCACCGCCACTTACCTTGATCGGGGGCTGGTCGGAGACCTGATCAACAACGGCGTGAAGTTCGACGTCAAGCCGCGGGAGGAGCCGTCGATCTTGATGAGCATCCTGCTCAGCTGGGGTCCGATGTTGCTGCTGATCGGCGTGTGGATCTATTTCATGCGACAGATGCAGGGCGGCGGCAAGGGCGGCGCCTTCAGTTTCGGCAAGTCCAAGGCGAGGATGCTGGACGAAGCCAACAACTCCACCACGTTTGCCGACGTTGCCGGTTGTGACGAAGCGAAAGAGGAAGTCAAGGAGTTGGTCGACTTCCTGAAGGACCCGCAGAAGTTCCAGAAGCTCGGTGGGCGCATCCCGCGCGGCGTGTTGCTGGTCGGCCCGCCAGGCACCGGCAAGACCCTGCTCGCCAAGGCGATCGCCGGCGAGGCGAAGGTGCCGTTCTTCTCGATCTCGGGTTCCGACTTCGTCGAGATGTTCGTCGGTGTCGGCGCGGCGCGTGTGCGCGACATGTTCGAGCAGGCCAAGAAGAGCGCGCCCTGCATCATCTTCGTCGATGAAATCGACGCGGTCGGGCGCCACCGCGGCGCTGGCCTGGGCGGCGGCAACGACGAACGCGAGCAAACGCTGAATCAGATGTTGGTCGAGATGGACGGCTTCGAGACCAACCTCGGCGTCATCGTGATGGCGGCCACCAACCGGCCCGACATCCTGGATCCGGCTCTGCTGCGTCCGGGCCGTTTCGACCGCCAGGTCTACGTGACGCTGCCCGACGTGCGGGGCCGCGAGCAGATCCTGAACGTGCACATGCGCAAGGTGCCGATCGGCCAGGACATCCGCGCCGACATCCTGGCGCGCGGCACGCCGGGCTTCTCGGGTGCCGACCTGGCCAACCTAGTCAACGAGGCGGCCCTGTTCGCCGCGCGGCGCAGCGCCCGCGTGGTCGAGATGGCCGACTTCGAGAAGGCCAAGGACAAGATCATGATGGGCCCCGAGCGCAAGTCCATGGTCATGCCAGAGGAGGAGCGCCGCAACACCGCCTACCACGAGGCTGGCCACGCACTGGTGGCGCGTCTGATGCCCAAGACCGACCCGGTGCACAAGGTCACCGTGATCCCGCGTGGCCGCGCGCTGGGCGTGACCATGCAGTTGCCGGAGACCGACCGCTACAGCATGGACAAGGAGCGCATGCTGAGTACGATCTCGGTGCTGTTCGGCGGACGAATCGCCGAAGAGGTGTTCATGAACCAGATGACCACCGGCGCCAGCAACGACTTCGAGCGCGCGACCCAGATCGCCCGCGACATGGTGATGCGCTATGGCATGACCGACGAACTGGGCCCGATGGTCTACTCCGAGAACGAAGGCGAGGTCTTCCTCGGCCGCTCGGTCACGAAGACGACCAACATGTCCGAAGAGACGATGCGCAAGGTCGACTCGGTGATCCGCCGCATCATCGACGAGCAGTACACCACCGCCCGCAAGCTCATCGAGGACAACCAGGACAAGATGCACGCGATGGCGAAGGCGCTGCTGGAATGGGAAACCATCGACGCGGAGCAGATCGACGACATCATGGGCGGCAAGCCGCCGCGGCCGCCGAAGGACTGGACGCCCAGTAGCGCGGCCGGCGTCAACGGCGGCAGCGGCAACGGCGGCACGCCGGCCGTCAGCACCGACGGTGCTCCGGCCGCGGTCTGACGTTCCGCTCGTTTGTCGATCGCGCAACGGGGCTTCGGCCCCGTTTGCTTTGAGCGGATCTCTTTTCCCCACTGACCCCACGATGTTCTGGCAGACCACGCGATTCCGCATCGATCTCGTCGCCCCGCGCGTCATGGGCATCGTCAACGTCACGCCGGACTCCTTCTCCGATGGCGGGCTGCATGGGGGCGCCGCCGGGGCGCTGGCCCACTGCGAGCAGTTGCTGAAGGACGGCGCCGACATCCTCGACATTGGTGGCGAATCGACCCGCCCGGGCGCGGAGCCGGTGCCGCTGCAGGACGAACTGGCACGCGTGCTGCCGGTGCTGCGCGGCGCGATGGCGCTCGGCGTACCTGTGTCGCTCGACAGCTACAAGCCCGAGGTGATGCGCGCCGCGCTCGACCTCGGTGTGGACATCGTCAACGACATCAAGGCGCTGCGCGAACCCGGGGCTCTGGACGTGGTGACCGCGCATGCGAACTGCGGCGTCTGCCTGATGCACATGCGCGGCGACCAGCCGAAGACCATGCAGGACGGCGATCCGCAGTACGACGACGTGGTGACCGAGGTGCGCTCCTTCCTGCGGGCGCGCGTTGAAGCGCTGCGAGCGCGGGGCGTCGACGACGCCCGGATCACGCTCGACCCGGGCATCGGCTTCGGCAAGCGCACCGAGCACAACGTGGCGCTGCTGGTCCGTCAGCAAGAGCTGCTGGGCCTGGGGCTGCCGCTGCTGGCGGGCTGGTCGCGCAAGGGCGTGCTGGGCCGGCTGACCGGCCGCGAGCTCGGCGACCGCCTGGTGCCCAGCGTCGCGGCGGCGCTCGCCTCGGTGCAGCGCGGGGCGCGCATCGTGCGCGTGCACGACGTGGCCGCCACCGTCGATGCGTTGAAAGTGTGGCGGGCTGCCGGTCTTTGCCCCTGAGCGCAGGGTTCGCCTCGCCGGGCGCCCGGCACAATGGCACCCCATGAGCAGAACCTATTTCGGCACCGACGGCATCCGTGGCGCCGTCGGCCAGGCACCGATCACGCCCGACTTCGTGTTGCGCCTCGGTCATGCGGTCGGTCGGGTGCTGAAATCGCAACAGACCTCCCCGGCGTCGCGGCCCACGGTGCTGATCGGCAAGGACACGCGCATCTCGGGCTACATGCTGGAGTCGGCCCTGGAGGCGGGCTTCGCGTCGGCCGGCGTCGACGTGTTGCTGACCGGCCCGCTGCCCACCCCCGGCGTGGCCTACCTCACCCGGGCACTGCGGCTCAACCTGGGTGTCGTCATCAGTGCCTCGCACAATCCCTACGGCGACAACGGCATCAAGTTCTTCTCGTCCAAGGGGGAGAAGCTGCCCGACCGCTGGGAGCAGCAGGTCGAGGCCACCGTCGAGGAGCCGGCGCAGTGGGTCGACTCCAGTGGGCTCGGCAAGGCGCGCCGGCTCGACGATGCCCAGGGCCGCTACATCGAGTTCTGCAAGAGCACGGTGGCCGGTGAGCTGAGCCTGAAGGGCCTGAAGCTGGTGGTCGATGGCGCCCACGGCGCCGCCTACCAGGTGGCGCCCGCGGTGTTCCACGAACTCGGTGCCGAGGTGATCTCCATCGGGTGCAACCCGAACGGGCTCAACATCAACGACGGCTTCGGGGCCACCCATCCCGAGGCGCTGGTGAGCGCCGTGCAGGCCCATCAGGCCGACTACGGCATCGCGCTCGATGGCGATGCCGACCGACTGCAACTGGTCGATGCCACGGGTCGTCTCTACAACGGCGACGAACTGCTGTACCTGATGACGCTCGACCGACTCGCGGCCGAGCCGTCGGAAGACGCTGCGCCGTCGCGCGTCGGCGTGCCCGGCGTGGTCGGGACGCTGATGACCAATCTCGCGGTGGAGCAGGCCCTCGCGGCGCGTGGCGTCGCATTCGTGCGCGCCAAGGTCGGGGACCGCTACGTGCTCGAGGAATTGCTGGCGCGCGGCTGGCAGCTCGGCGGCGAGGGCTCGGGTCATCTGATCGCGCTGGACAAGCACACCACCGGCGACGGGCTCGTCAGCGCATTGCAGGTGCTGCAGGCGGTGGTGCGCAGCGGGCGCACCCTGGCGCAACTGCTGGAGGGGTTGACGCTGTTTCCGCAGGTGCTGCTCAATGTCCGGCTGCAGCCGGGTCAGGACTGGAAGGCCAGCGCCGCGCTCGCCGAGGCGCAGCGCGAGTCGGTGGCTGAACTGGGCGACCGCGGCCGCATCCTGATCCGGCCGTCCGGCACCGAGCCGCTGCTGCGCGTGATGGTCGAGGCCAGCGACGCAGCCCTGGCGCAACGCTGCGCCCAGCGCATGGCCGACGCGGTGCGCCGAGCTTGATCCGACGTGCGCGGGCCGCCTTGGCTCGGGCACGCCGCCCACGTCACTTCTTGACCGGCGGGATCAGCACCTTGTCGATCACATGCACCACGCCGTTGCTGGCGAGCACGTCGCTCTGGGTCACCAGCGCTTCATCGACCGTCAGGAAGGTTCCGGCCTTTGCTACCGCCAGGTTGGCGCCTTGCGCGGTCTTCAGGTTGCCCGGTTGCACGTCGGCCGCCAGCACCTTGCCCGGGGCCACGTGGTACAGCAGCACCGCCTTGAGCTGTTCCTTGTCCTTGCTCAGGGCGTCCAGGGTCTTGGACGGCACGGCCTTGAAGGCGTCGTCGGTCGGCGCGAACACGGTGTAGGGGCCGGTGCCGCTCAGTGTCTCGGCGAGGCCCGCCTCGGCGATCAGCTTGTTCAGGGTCGACAGCGAGGGCGTCGCGGCCGCGGTGCCGGCGATCGTCTTCGGCGCTGGGGTCGAAGCGCAGCCGGCCAGGGCCAGCCAGGCGGCCGAGGTGGCGAGCAGCAGGGTGCGTTTGTTCATGGAAACTCCTGTTTCTGTGAAGGGGCGGCGGAGGCTCAAGCCCACCAAGCCGATCGCCGCGGAGCATAGAAGTCGATCGTGACACTCCGGTGACGGATCGGCGAGGGCGCTGTCACGAAAAAGTCCAGGCCCGCCACTGTCGGCGGCGCGTCATGGCTCTGTCACAAAGCCCACCTAGAGTGCGGCCCATCGATCCACCAAGCTTCGAAAGGGCTGCTCATGAACGTTTCTCTCCTCCGCTCCACCCTCGCGGCGGTCGCGCTGATCGCCGTGGCCGGCACTGCCTCGGCGCAGGACATCACCGGCGCCGGCGCCTCCTTCCCGGCCCCGGTCTATTCGAAGTGGGCCGATGCGTACAACAAGGCCACCGGCGCGCGCCTCAACTACCAGTCGATCGGTTCGGGCGGCGGGATCAAGCAGATCAAGGCCAAGACGGTCGATTTCGGTGCGTCCGATGCGCCGCTGAAGGACGAAGAGCTGGCCAAGGACGGCATGGTGCAGTTCCCGACCGTGATCGGCGGCGTGGTCCCGGTCGTCAACATCAAGGGCATCGCCCCAGGCCAGATGAAGCTGACCGGCCAGGTGCTGGGTGACATCTATCTGGGGAAGATCACCAAGTGGAACGACCCCGCGATCGCCGCGCTCAACGCCGGCGTGACGCTGCCCGATGCCTCGATCGCCGCGGTGCGCCGCGCCGACGGTTCGGGCACCACCTTCCTGTTCACGAACTACCTGTCCAAGGTCAACGCGGAATGGAAGACCAAGGTCGGTGAAGGCACCGCGGTCAACTGGCCGACCGGCGCCGGCGGCAAGGGCAACGAGGGCGTGTCGGCTTTCGTGCAGCGTCTGCCGAACTCGATCGGCTATGTCGAGTACGCGTACGCCAAGCAGAACAAGATGTCGCACGTGATGCTGAAGAACAGGGACGGCCAGTTCGTCGGTCCGGACGAAGACAACTTCAAGGCCGCCGCTGCCGGCGCGGAATGGGCGAAGAGCTTCTACCAGGTGCTGACCGAGCAGCCGGGCAAGGAAGCCTGGCCGATCACCGGCGCGACCTTCATCCTGATGCACAAGTCTCAGGACAAGCCCGAGAGCGCCGCCAACGCGCTGAAGTTCTTCGAGTGGGCCTACAGCAGCGGCGACAAGATGGCGGCCGACCTCGACTACGTGCCGATGCCCGACACCGTCAAGACGATGATCCGCAAGCTGTGGGCGGACAACATCAAGGACGCCTCCGGCAAGGCCGTCGCCTACAAGTGACCTGCCACGCCGACCCTGGGAGGGGTCGGTTCGAGGGGAGGCGCGCATGCGCCTCCCTGTTGCTGCAACGAAGGAGGAGGCGACGTGGCCGCTACACTGCCTGCAACCCCGTACCCCGATCAAGACAAGATGGAACGATCCGACCCGCAGGATCGGCCGCCGGTCGTGCGCAAGGCGGCGCCCTGGGCCGACACCGTGTTCTCGGTGCTTGCACACGCGGCCGCCATCCTGACCCTCGGCCTGCTGGTCGGCATCATCGTGTCGCTGATCATCGGCGCCGGACCGGCCATCCAGGAATACGGCCTGAGTTTCCTGTGGCGCAGCGAATGGGATCCGGTCCAGAACCAGTATGGCGGGCTGGTGATGATCTACGGCACCGTGATGACCTCGTTCATCGCGTTGCTGATCGGCGTGCCGGTGAGCTTCGGCATCGCGCTGTTCCTGACCGAACTCTCCCCCGGCTGGCTGAAGCGGCCGCTGGGCGTGGCGATCGAACTGCTGGCCGCCGTGCCGTCGATCGTCTACGGCATGTGGGGGTTGCTGGTGTTCGCCCCCATCCTCTCGACCTACGTGCAGCAGCCGCTGCAGGGCGCCTTCGATGGCGTGCCGGTGCTGGGCACGCTGTTCAGCGGCCCGCCGGTGGGCATCGGCATCCTGTCGGCCGGGATCATCCTGGCGATCATGATCATTCCCTTCATCGCCTCGGTGATGCGCGACGTGTTCGAGGTCACGCCGCCGATGCTCAAGGAGTCGGCCTACGGTCTCGGCTCCACCACCTGGGAGGTGGTGTCGAAGGTCGTGCTGCCGTACACCAAGACCGGCGTCATCGGCGGCATCATGCTGGGGCTGGGGCGTGCACTGGGCGAGACGATGGCGGTCACCTTCGTCATCGGCAACTTCAACCAGCTCAATTCGTTGTCGCTGTTCGAGGCGGCGAACAGCATCACCTCGGCCCTGGCCAACGAGTTCGCCGAGGCCGGCGAGGGCCTGCACCAGGCGTCTCTGATCTACCTGGGCCTGGTCCTGTTCTTCATCACCTTCGTGGTGCTGGCCTGTTCGAAGCTGCTGCTGGCGCAGTTGAAGAAGGGTGAAGGGAGTCGCTCATGAGCAGCATTGCAAGTCCTTCCGCAGCCGCGTTGCAGGCCTCGCGGCTGAGCAAGCACGCCAGCCGCAAGCGCATCAACGCGATCGCGTTGATGCTCTCGCTGGCGGCCATGTCCTTCGGTGTGTTCTGGTTGATCTGGATCCTGATCGAGACGGTGCGTCTGGGGGTCGGCGGCCTCGCGCTGTCACTGTTCACCGAGATGACGCCGCCGCCGCAGGCCGAGACCGGTGGTCTGGCGAACGCGATCTTCGGCTCGCTGTTGATGGTGTCGCTCGCGACGGCCATCGGCACGCCGGTCGGCGTGCTAGCCGGGGTCTACCTAGCCGAGTACGGCCAGAAGACATGGCTGGGCAGCGTCACGCGCTTCATCAACGACATCCTGCTGTCGGCGCCGTCGATCGTGATCGGCCTGTTCATCTACGCCGTCGTCGTGGCGCAGATGAAGAGCTTCTCCGGCCTGGCCGGCGTGATGGCGCTGGCGCTGATCGTGATCCCGGTGGTGATCCGCACCACCGAGAACATGCTGAGCCTCATCCCGAACTCACTGCGCGAGGCAGCGTATGCGCTGGGCACGCCGAAGTGGAAGGTCATCATGACCGTGACGCTGAAATCGGCTCGCGCTGGCGTGATGACGGGCGTGCTGCTCGCCATTGCCCGCATCGCCGGCGAAACCGCGCCGCTGCTGTTCACCGCGCTGTCCAACCAGTTCTGGACCACCGACCTGAACCAGCCGATGGCCAGCCTGCCGGTCACGATCTTCAAGTTCGCGCTGAGCCCGTACGAGAACTGGCAGAAGCTGGCGTGGGCCGGGGTGTTCCTGATCACGATCGGCGTGCTGGTGCTCAACATCCTGGCGCGCGTGCTGTTCCGCAACAAACACTGACCAAGGACTCGACATGGACGTCAAAGTCGAACTGCCCGTGACCGAGAAGCCCAAGCTCGCGGTGCGCAACCTGAATTTCTACTACGGCCACTTCCATGCGCTGAAGAACATCCACCTCGACATTCCCGAGAACAAGGTCACGGCCTTCATCGGGCCGTCGGGCTGCGGCAAGTCGACGCTGCTGCGCACCTTCAACCGCATGTTCGAGCTCTATCCGGAGCAGCGTGCCGAAGGCCAGATCCTGCTCGACGGCGACAACATCCTGACCTCGAAGGACGATGTCTCGCTGATCCGCGCCAAGATCGGCATGGTGTTCCAGAAGCCCACGCCGTTCCCGATGTCGATCTACGACAACATCGCCTTCGGTGTGAAGCTGTTCGAGACCCTGCCGCGCGTGGAGATGGACGAGCGCGTCGAGTGGGCCTTGAAGAAGGCGGCGCTGTGGAACGAGGTCAAGGACAAGCTGGGCCAGAGTGGCTCCGGCCTGTCGGGCGGTCAGCAACAGCGCCTGTGCATCGCGCGCGGCATCGCGATCAAGCCCGAGGTGCTGCTGCTCGACGAGCCCTGTTCGGCACTGGACCCGATCTCTACCGGCAAGATCGAGGAACTGATCCACGAACTGAAGTCGGATTACACCGTGGTGATCGTCACGCACAACATGCAGCAGGCTGCCCGCTGTTCGGACTACACCGCCTACATGTACCTGGGCGACCTGATCGAGTTCGGCCCGACTTCGGAGCTCTTCATGAAGCCGAAGAAGAAGGACACCGAGGACTACATCACCGGCCGCTTCGGCTGAGCCAGGGGGAACGAACATGAGCGACAAGCATCTCTCGACGCAGTTCGACAGCGAACTCAGCGGCATCTCCACGCGCGTGCTCGAGATGGGCGGCCTGGTGGAGTCCCAGGTGGCACAGGCGATGTACGCCTTGACCAACTTCAGCAGCGAGACGGCGAGCCAGGTGCTGCTGCAGGAGGAGAAGGTCAACCAGATGGAACTGGACATCGACCGCGATCTCTCCAGCATCATCGCGCGGCGCCAGCCGACCGCGCGCGACCTGCGCCTGCTCACCGCCGTGAGCAAGACCATCGGCAACCTCGAGCGTGTCGGCGACGAGGCGGCGCGCGTGGCACGCACCGTGCAGCGACTGGTCAACACGGGCGTGTCGAGTCGCCTGCGGCTGCCGGTCTCCGACGTGTCCTTCGAGGCCACGCTGGCGATCGCGCTGCTGCGCAAGTCGCTCGACGCCTTCGCGCGCCTCGACGTGGAGAAGGCGATCGAGGTGATCAAGCAGGACGACCAGATCGACCAGGAGTTCGAAGGCCTGATGCGCAAGCTGATCACCTTCATGATGGAAGATCCGCGCACCATCTCGTCGAGCATCGACCTGGTGTTCGTGGCGAAGGCGATCGAGCGCGTGGGCGACCATGCCAAGAACCTGGCCGAGCAGATCATCTACATCGTCAAGGGCATGGACGTGCGCCACAACCCCGTCGAGACCGTGGAGTCGATGGTCAAGTGACTCTCATAAGGAGCGAACGATGAGCCGAGTGCTGGTGGTGGAAGACGAGTCGGCGATCGCCGAACTGATTTCGATCAACCTGCGGCATGCCGGCTACGAAGTGACGATCGCGGCCACCGCCGACCAGGCGCAGCTCGCGATCGACAGCGTGCTGCCCGATCTGGTGATCCTGGACTGGATGCTGCCAGGCCAGTCGGGTCTGGCGCTAGCGAAGCGCTGGCGCGGCGAGAGCCGCACCAAGGAGCTGCCGGTCATCATGCTGACCGCGCGCGCGGAGGAGGGCGACAAGGTCGCCGGCCTCGACGCGGGCGCCGACGACTACCTGACCAAGCCGTTCTCCACCCACGAGCTGATGGCGCGCATCCGTGCCGTGCTGCGCCGCAAGGCGCCGGAGGCGCTCGACAGCGCTGTCGAACTCGGCGTGCTGAGGCTCGACCCGTCGACGCGCCGCGTGGCGCGCGGCGAGCAGGAGGTCAAGATCGGCCTACCGAGTTCCGTCTGTTGCATTTCCTCATGACGCACCCCGAGCGGGTGCACAGCCGTGCCCAGTTGCTCGACCGCGTGTGGGGCGACCATGTCTTCATCGAGGAGCGCACGGTCGACGTGCATGTGAAGCGTCTGCGAGAAGCGCTGGCGCCGGTGGCCTGCTCGACGATGATCGAGACGGTGCGGGGCGCCGGCTACCGCCTGACGCAGCAGATGGCGGCCGCCGCGGCCTGATCGGCCGGCCACCCGCGGGGTGAGTCCACTTGACCTGGCTGTTTCCGCGCCTCTTCTCCTGCCTTGTCGCGCTGCTGCTGGGCGGGACGGTCGGCTATGTGACCGGCGCAGCGGTGCGCGCGCCGATCCTGGGTGCCTTGCTGGGTGGCGCGCTGGCGATCGGTTTGATCGCCGCCGTGGACACCCTGCGCGGCGCGCGGCTGATCGCCTGGTTGCGCGGCTCGCAGGACACCGACGCGCCGCGTGACGCCGGCTTCTGGGGCGAGATCGCCTACCGCGTCGAACGCGGCATCCGGGCGCGTGAGCGCAGCACGGTGCAGGAGAAGGCGCGGCTCGCACAGTTCCTCGACGCGATCGAGGCCTCGCCGAACGGCGTGCTGATGCTCGACGTCAACGGGCAGATCGACTGGTGCAATTCGGTGGCGGCCTCGCACTTCGGTCTCGACCCGCGGCGCGACCGGCTGCAGCGCATCACCAACCTCGTACGCGCGCCGGCCTTCGTGGCCTACCTGCAGGCCGGCGTCTACCGGGAGGCGGTGGTCTTCCCCAGCCCGAACGGCCTGGGCACGCTGTCGGTCCTGGTGCGCGACTATGGTGAAGGCATGAAGCTGGTGCTGTCGCAGGACATCACCGAGCGCGAACGGGCCGACGCCATGCGCCGTGATTTCGTGGCCAACGTGTCGCACGAGATCCGCACGCCGCTGACGGTGCTTTCGGGGTTCATCGAGACCATGAGCACGCTGCCGCTGACCGAGGTGGAGTCGCGTCGCGTGCTCGTGTTGATGAGCCAGCAGGCTCAGCGCATGCAGACGCTGGTGAGCGACCTGCTGACGCTCGCGCAGCTCGAGGGCAGCCCGCGTCCGGCCGCCGACCGCTGGATCGCGGTGTCGCGGCTGCTGCAGCTGGTCGAGGCCGACGCCCGCACGCTGTCGCAGGGCCGGCACACGCTGACGCTGGCTGGCGACGACAGTGCACAGATCGCCGGAGCCGAAACGGAGCTGCTGAGCGCGCTCACCAACCTGGCGAACAACGCCGTGCGCTACACACCCGAAGGCGGACGCATCGACATCAGCTGGCGCCGGCTGGCCGACGGCAGCGGCGAGTTCGCCGTCAGGGATACCGGCCTGGGCATCGAGCGTGAGCACCTTCCGCGCTTGACCGAGCGCTTCTACCGGGTCGATGGCAGCCGCTCGCGCGACACCGGCGGCACCGGCCTGGGACTGTCGATCGTGAAGCACGTCGCGCAGCGCCACGGCGGCGAACTCGACGTGCAGAGCGAGCCCGGCAAGGGCTCGACCTTCCGTCTCGTCTTTCCGGCCGCGCGCCTGCGCTGCGTGGCGGCGCCGACGACACCTCAGCCGGCCAGCGACCCGGAGGTCCCCGTGGGCGACCTCACGGCCGACACGCGCTGAAGCAGGGCCAGCAGCAACGCGCTGACGCAGCCGAGCGCCACCACGTTGGCCAGCCAGAATGCGGCCGGGCCCGCCAGCGCGTTCGGCCAGACCGGCGGCGGGCTGAAGGCGAGCCAGGCCCCGCCGGCCAGGCCGATGCCCCACAGCCCGATCGCATAGCTCAACGCCGGGAGCAGCGCGATGCGGTAGGCGCGCAGCGCGAAGGAGGCAATGCATTGAGTGGCGTCGGCGAGCTGGCTCGCGGCGACGAACAGCAGCAGCTGGGTGGCCACGGCCTGCACGGCCGGGTCCGGGCTGTAAGCGCGCGCGAGCGGGCCGCGCAGCCCGGCCAGCAGTGCACCGAGCATCGCCACCAGCGCCAGCGCGAGCCACAGGCCCTGCCGCCAGATGCGCCGCGCCTGCGTGCGGTCGCCGGCGCCGAGGGCCTGCGCAGTCTGGGCGCCGGTGGCGATGCCGATCGACAAGGGCAGCATGTACAGCACCGCCGCCACGTTGGCGGCGATCTGGTGTCCCGCCAGCGGCGTGGTGCCCAGGCGGGCGATGAACACCGCCATCAGCGCGAAGCCGGTCACTTCGAAGAACAGTGCCGCCCCGCTGGGCAGGCCGAGCCGCAGCAGTTCGCGCTGCGCGTCCCAGCGCGGCCGTGACCAGCGGGCGAACAGCTGCAGTTCGCGATAGGCCGGATGATGCATCAGCATCAGCGCGGCCACGCCGGCCAGCGTGCACTGCACGATCAGCGTGGCGATCGCGCATCCGGCCACACCGAGCGCCGGCACGCCGGCGCCTCCGAAGATCAGCCAGGCGTTGAGCGGCAGCTTGAGGCCCAGCGCCATCAGCTGGAGCAAGGTGACCAGCAGCGGCCGCGACAGGCCCTGGTTGAGGCCGCTGTAGACACGGAACAGCAGGCCCGCCGGCAGCGACCAGGCCAGCCAGCCGAGGTAGGACTGCACGCGCTCGAGCACCGCCGCATCCGTCCGGGCCCAGCTCAGCGCCAGGCCGGGGAAGAGCAGCACGGTCATGCCCGGCAGTGCGATCGCCAGCGCCAGCCACACGCCCTGCTGGAAGCTGCCGCGGACGCCTTCGTGGTTGCCCGCACCGTGATGGTGGCCCACCACCGGGATCAGCGCCTGGAGCACGCCGGTCAGCGCGATGTAGACGCAGATGTAGACCGCTGCTCCGATCGACAGCGCGGCCAGATCGGTGCTGTCGTGGCGACCGGTCATCACCGTGTCTGCCACGGTGTAGCCGATCACCGCCACCTGGCCGACCAGGATCGATGTGGCGTGGCGCGCGATGCGTCCGGTGGTCCCCGCGCCGCTCACCGGCCGGCGCTCGCGAGATCGCGTCGGTAGACGACGGTCTGCTCGGCGCGATCGGTCGGTCGGCGCTCGCGCGCCAGCAGCTTCCACCCGGGCCGCGCCAGCGTCTCGGTCACGGCGTTCGCGCGCGCCGTGGTCAGCAGGAACTCGCAGCCGGTTTGCGGCGGGACCGGGTGCGTCTCGACACGCCAGCCACCGTGGTACTCCAGCGCGGCCAGCTGGGCCCGTGGCAGGCCGACCGTGGCGATGCAGGCGTCGCTCGGCACATGCTGGGCGATGCGCTCGACCAGCGGGCGGTCGCTGCGCGCGTAGTCCAGAACCGGCAGCAACAGTGTCATGGCCAGCAGCCAGCACAGGCTCAGGCCGCCGGCCGGCAGCACGAGGCTCTTCCAGAGCACGGGACGATGGCGACCGGTGCGCCAGCGCACCAGCAGCAGCCACGCTAGGGTGCCGGCCACGGCCGCCAGCAGCGGGAACCACGCGAAGCTGCTCTGGTAGCCCGGCACCAGCCGGGCAACGTTGGAGGCGGTCTTGGCCGGCACCCCGGTCTGCAATGCGGCGTAGACGACCCACACCGCGATGGCGGCGATGCTGAAGAACGCGACCGAGAACCAGTCGATCGCGGCCGACACGCTGCGCTGCAGGGTCGGCAAGGCGAACGCGGCCAGCGCGGCCAGCGGCGGGAGGGCCAGCATCAGCGCCCGGTCGGAGCCGCCCATGCCGATGCAGGCGAGCAGCGCGACGGCTGCCGCGGTGGCGGGCACCGCGATGTGCCGATGCATCAGGTGGCCCCGCCAGCGCCACAGCGTCCAGCCGGCCATCGCCCAGGCCGGCCAGGCGAACCAGGCCAGCAACTGCACCACCTGGCTGACGTCGGGCGTGCCGAGCCGCCAGCTCCAGGCGCCGATCGCCAGCGCGATGGTGGACGCCAGCGCGGCAGCCCCCGCGATCCAGAGCGAGAACAGCCGGGCCAGCGGATAGCTGGACCGCAGGCAGACGACAGCGCCGGCCAGCGCGTAGCCCAGTCCGATGGCCGGCGCGCCGCTGGCGGCCAGTACCGGCAGGGCCAGCAGCACGGCCCCGCGCGACGCCCAGCGGCGCGAGACACTCGCCGCCATGGCATAGAAGAACAGCGCTGCCGCGAACAACTGCATCAGCTCCGGCGTGGTTTCGTGCCCCAGCTGCAGCAGGCCGAGCGTGGCCATCAGGGCCAGCAGGGCGCCGTCGGCGATGGCCCGCGCGTAGTCGACCGGGCTGGCCTCGCCGCCGAAGGCGAACGGCAGCGGCTGGGCGTTGTCGGTCCTGGCCAGGTGGTAGGTGCCGTACCAGGTGAAGACCAGCACGCCGACCAGCAGCAGCGCGAATGGCAGGCGGGCCGCGAGCGCCGGATCGAGCAGACCGCCGAACAAGTGGATGCCCAATGCACCGAGCCAATACGGCAGCAGGGCGCCGTCTGCCGGCAGCCCGGCAATCGAGGGCGACAACAGGTCGGCCCCACCCTGCGCCAGGCTGAACATGTAGCCGAAGGCGGTGATGTCGGCATTGCGCCAGGGATCTCTCCCGAACAGACCGGGCAGCACATAGGCGGCACAGAACAGCAGCAGCGCGCTGCGTGGCAGGCGCTCGACGGCACGCTGCGAGACAAGGGCGGGAGTGGGGGTGCTCAAGACGGAAGGGGCGGTGGCGACGACGCGGCATCTTGCAGCAAAAGCCGCGACCGCGAACGTAAAGCAGGCGCACCGAACGTGGCGGTGCCCCGGCAGGTCGCGGTCCCGGGGCCCGAGTCGGCAACAAAAAAGGCAGCCGAGGCTGCCTTTGCACGTGTGCGAACCGCCGTCACTTCTTGGCGCCGAGGTGCGCGAACTTGTTGCGGAACTTCTCGACGCGACCGCCCAGGGAGTCGACGCTCTTCTGGGTGCCGGTGTAGAACGGATGCGATTCGCTGGTGGTCTCGAGCTTGAACAGCGGCAGTTCGCGGCCGTCGTCCATCTTGACGGTTTCGCGGGTCTGGGCGCACGAACGCGTCACGAACTTGAAACCGTTGGAGAGGTCCACGAAGCACACGTCGCGGTAGCTGGGGTGAATGCCGTCTTTCATCTCGAATCCTCGCAGGGTCTGGGTGCGGGAGCCACGCTGAGTCGCCACTGCGGCCATACAACGCACTTTCCGCCATGGCGAAAGCCTGAAATTATGCCATGCATCAACGACTTAGGCCAGGGGCTCAGCCGCCGCGGCGCATCATGTCGAAGAAGTCGAGGTTGGTCTTCGTGGCCTTCATCTTGTCGAGGATGAACTCCATCGCCTCGATCTCGTCCATCGAATAGAGCAGCTTGCGCAAGATCCAGGTCTTCTGCAGGATCTCTGGCTTGAGCAGCAGCTCCTCGCGGCGGGTGCCCGACTTGTTCAGCAGGATCGACGGGTAGACGCGCTTCTCGGCCATGCGGCGATCCAGGTGGATCTCGCAGTTGCCGGTGCCCTTGAACTCCTCGTAGATCACCTCGTCCATGCGGCTGCCGGTGTCGACCAGCGCGGTGCCGATGATGGTCAGCGAACCGCCTTCCTCGATGTTGCGCGCGGCGCCGAAGAAGCGCTTGGGGCGCTGCAGCGCATTGGCATCGACGCCACCCGTCAGCACCTTGCCGGAGGAGGGAAGCACGTTGTTGTAAGCGCGCGCCAGGCGGGTGATCGAGTCGAGCAGGATCACCACGTCCTTCTTCAGCTCCACCAGCCGCTTGGCGCGCTCGATCACCATCTCGGCCACCTGCACGTGGCGTGCGGCGGGCTCGTCGAAGGTGGAACTGATGACCTCGCCGCGGATCGTGCGCTGCATCTCGGTCACTTCCTCGGGCCGCTCGTCGACCAGCAGCACGATCAGGTGCACTTCCGGGTAGTTGGCGGTGATGGCGTGCGCGAGGTTCTGCATCATCACCGTCTTGCCACTCTTCGGGGCCGACACCAGCAGCGCCCGCTGGCCCTTGCCCAGCGGGGCGATCAGATCGACGATGCGGCTGGTGATGTTCTCCTCGGCCTTGATGTCACGTTCGAGCTTGAACTGCTCCTTGGGGAACAAGGGCGTCAGGTTCTCGAACATGATCTTCTGCTTGTTCTCCTCCGGCGTGATGCCGTTGACGATGTCCACCTTCACCAGGGCGAAGTAGCGCTCGCCGTCCTTGGGGACGCGCACCTCGCCTTCGATCATGTCGCCGGTGTGCAGGTTGAAGCGGCGGATCTGGCTGGGGCTGAGGTAGATGTCGTCGGTGCTCGCGAGATAGCTCGCCTCGGGGGAGCGCAGGAAGCCGAAGCCGTCGGGCAGAACTTCCAGCACGCCGTCGCCGAACACCTGCTCGCCCTGCTTGGCGCGCTTCTTCATGATCGCGAACATCAGCTCCTGCTTGCGCATGCGGGCGCTGTTCTCGATCTCCAAGGTTTCGGCGACCTTGATCAGTTCGGATATGTGCTGGGCTTTGAGTTCGGATAGATGCATGAAGCGCACCTCGGGGGCAAGCGTGACCACCCGGAAAACGGGCGCCACCGGAGTCGGGCGATCGCAGGCTCTGGATAGGGCCCGGACCGCTCGCGGTCGGTGCCGATCGACATGCGATCGACGGTAGGACAGGTGTTCTGGGAGGGGGTGCCGGCTCCACGCGCTGGATGCAGCGTGGCGGCAATCTCGCTGGTGCTCGGGGCAGGCGGGTGGCCTCGCCCCGGCACGTTTGCAGCGATTATAGGTGGCCGTCGAGGAATGCGGTCAACTGCGACTTGTTCAGGGCGCCGACCTTGGTGGCGGCCAGTTGCCCGCCCTTGAACAGCATCAGCGTCGGAATGCCGCGGATACCGAACTTCGCCGGCACGTCGCGGTTCTCGTCGACGTTCATCTTCGCGATCTGCAGCTTGCTGCCGTAATCCTTGGCGACTTCGTCGAGGATCGGGGCAATCATCTTGCACGGGCCGCACCACTCGGCCCAGTAATCGACCAGCACGGGAGTACCGGACTTGAGCACGTCGTCGTCGAACGACGCATCGGAGACGTGTTTGATCAGTTCGCTGGCCATCATGGGTCCTTCAACTGCCGCCTGTCGTGCGCAGTTCGCACGAGCTTCCAGGGCACAATGATTTTGACACAAGGCCCCCTGGCGCGCCGCGCGGCGCCGGCCCTGCACGCTATGGGGACGATAGAAGGATCCCGCCCCTGAATCCGACACCGGACCCTGCCGCCAAGGACATGCCACCCGAGGCCGACCTGGCGGTCGCCGCATGCTGGACGCGCCTGGTGCGCGAGATCGCGGCGTTTTCGCGCCGCGAGGCCCTTGCATCGCGGGATGTCGTCGTGCTGCTGCCCTTTGCTCAGCATCTTTCGTTGGCGCGGGCCGCCTGGCTGGCGCTCGACCACGCGCCCTGGATACCGCGTTTCGAGACGACGCAGACCTTGCAGCGTTCGCTCGGTCCACCGCAGCCGGCCGCACCAGGCGAACTGGCTTTCGATCCGGTGGCCGATCCGCTGCAGGCCGCACAACTGCTGCGCGAGCAGGTTCCGGATTGGCCGCATCGCGATCCGCGCGGCTTCGCGCTCGCCGTCGCGCGCCTGAACGAGACGGCGCAGGTGCTGGCGCGCGCCAGGCTGGCGCTGCCGCCGGCCCAGCGCGCGGCCTGGCTCGAGAAGG
>NZ_AZSN01000010.1:0-49584 GCF_000576225.1 Methylibium sp. T29-B
GCAGCATGAAACTGTTGGTCGTTGAGGATGAGATCAAGCTCGCCGAGTACTTGCGCAAGGGCCTGACAGAGGAAGGCTACGTCGTGGATGTCGCCCACGACGGTATCGATGGTCTGCACCTGGCGGTGCAGGGCGACCACCACCTGATCCTGCTCGACGGCATGTTGCCGGGGATCGATGGCCTGGGTTTGCTCGCCGCGCTGCGCCAGAGCAAGCAGACGCCTGTCTTGATGCTGACCGCGCGAATTCGGATCGAGGACCGTGTGAAGGGCTTGCAAGGCGGTGCCGACGACTACCTGGTCAAACCCTTCGCGTTTTCGGAACTCGTGGCCCGGATCGCGGTGCTGCTGCGCCGAACCCGGCCGGCGGGCGATGCCGGCGGAGCCACCGTGCTGTGCCTGGCCGATCTCGAACTCGACCTCGCGCGCCGCCGGGCCACCCGCGCCGGTCAGCGGCTGGAACTCACGGCCAAGGAGTTCACCCTGCTGACGCTGTTGCTGCGCCGTCAAGGCGAAGTGCTGTCGCGCACCGAGATCGCCGAACAGGTGTGGGACATGAACTTCGACAGCGCGACCAACGTCATCGACGTGGCGGTGCGGCGGCTGCGCGGCAAACTCGACGCGCCGTTCAAGCGCCCGCTGCTGCACACCGCCCGGGGCATGGGCTACGTGCTGGAAGCGCGTGAAGAATGAGCAGGCGCACCGCAAGTTCGCTGGGCCGACGCTTGTCGTCCTGGCTGGCACTGCAGAGCCTGGCCGGACTTGCCGCGGTATGCGCTGTGGTCTACGCAGTCACCGACGCGAACCTGTCGGCGCGGCAGCTTGAAGCGATCGCGGAGAAGGAAACGCAGGTCCGGCACCTGCTGGCGGAGTCGGTAATTGACAGCGACACGGCGGCGCTCAAGCACAAGCTTGATGACTTCTTCGTCGGCCACCGCGACCTTGCGCTGTCGCTCCGGCGCCGCGATGGCACCGTGTTCTACGAGAACCTGGCGCCGGCCGGCGACAGCACCGGCGTTCGCGCGGCCCGCTTCGACGTGCCGTCTCCCGCTGCAAAGGATGAGACGCTCTCGGCGACCCTGTCACTTGACACGCGGGACGACAGGTCCCTGCTGTGGCGACTCGGTCTCACGCTGGTGGCCGCCGCAATAGCGGGCGCGATGTTGGTGTCCGCTGGTGGTTTTCTTCTCGTTCGCATCGGCCTGCGTCCCGTGCGGGACCTCGTCGAGCAGACGCGCAGACTCGCGGCCGACACGCTGCACGCTCGCCTGGATGGTTCGGCGCAGCCCGAAGAACTCCAGCCGCTGATTGCGCAGTTCAACGCGCTGCTGGGCAGGCTGGGCCAGGCCTACGAACAGCTCGAGGGTTTCAATGCCGACGTGGCGCACGAACTCTGCACGCCTTTGGCCACACTGATCGGCAGCACCGAACTCGCACTGCGCAAGGCGCGTGGCCTGGACGAACTGCGCGACGTGCTCGGCTGCAACCTCGAAGAACTGCAGCGCATAACACGCATCGTGCAGGACATGCTGTTCCTGTCGCATGCCAACCAAGGGGCAGCAGCGCGGCGCGTACCGGTAGAAAGCCTGGCTGCCGTGGCGCGCGTGGTCGGCGACTATCACGAGGCGGCGCTGGCCGAAGCCGGGCTGCATCTGGAGGTCATCGGCGACGCGGCCGGCGAGTTCGACGCGCCACTGCTTCAGCGCGCCCTGTCCAACCTGGTGGCCAACGCCACCCGTTTTGCCGAGCGCGGAACCGTGATCCGGGTCGAGATCGGTGCGGCGCAATCCGGTGAAGCAACGATCAGCGTCGTCGACCACGGCCTCACCATCGGGGCAGAACATCTGCCCCGGCTGTTCGACCGGTTCTACCGCATTGACCGTTCGCGCAGCAGCGCCGCACAGAATCACGGGCTTGGACTGTCGATCGTCGCGGCCGTCGCACGCATGCACGGCGGCCGAGCCTTTGCCCGTTCCGCCCATGGCGACACATCGATCGGCATGACCCTGCAGAGCGGACCTGCGCCCGGATCGGCCGGCGACTTGCAGGGATGACGGCGAATCCGGCTCGGCCTCGCATCGAAGCATCGGGCTCAGGCCCACGGGGGATCCATGCGCCACACCACACACCCGTCAGCGACCGCTTGCCTGCTGATCAGGTTGCGGCTGCTGCGCCGCGTGCTGGCCGCCGCCGGCCTGGGCTGGGCCCTTGCCGCAACGCCGGCCGAGCGCACGCTGTACAAATCGGTGCTGACCGACGGCCGCGTCGTCTATGGCGACGCACCGGACCCGCGGGCGCGCAGCAACCAGAAGATCAGCGTCGAGGTCCATCCGCCCGATGCAGCCGAGACCGAAGCCGCGCTGCGTGCGCTGGCGATGACGCGCCAGCAGTTGCTGCGCGACGCCGAGGCGCGGGCGGCGCGCTTGCGCCAGATTGAGCGGCAAATCGTCGCCGCCTACGCCGATCTGCAAGCTGCCGAAGCCGAGCGCGAAAGCGGCGTCGCGGTGCAGCAGGGCGACCGGCAGGGGCGGCGTTTCTCGGCTGCGTACCTGCAGCGGCAGCGCACGCTCGAAGCATCGGCCCTGCAGCTGCGGCGCAGCCTGGACGCGCTGCTGCGCGAACGCAGCGCATTGCTGTGACGCGGTTGGCAGCCCCGCCGCGCCGCCGCGTCGTTCAGGCGGCCGTCACAGCCTGCCCCTGGCCCGGTAGACCTTCGGCAGCACCCACCACAACAGCACGATCAAGACCGCGATGCCGCCGGCCGCGACGTTCCCCAACACATGGCCGAACACCGCCGACAGCACCAGTTGTGTCACCAGCACCAGCGCCAACGCGAGCGCGACCGAGCCGAAGATGATCTGGCGCGTGGCCAGCCGCTTGAAGTGCGCGCGGTCGGTCAGCGGTCGTATCACGCGGTGCTGTACGGCGGGCGCGCTCAGCATCACCAAGCTGGCCACCGCCAGCATGAAGGTCGCGATGAAGACGCCCTTCTCGGCCGCCACGACGGCCGCAAAGCCGCTGCTGAACGGCACCGTGATCAGAAACGCCGACAGCAACTGCGCGCTGGGCAGCAACACGCGCAGTTCGCCCAGCATGTCGGTCAGGTCGCCGTCGGCATCGCCGCCAGCCGCCGTTGCGGCGCCCGGGGCACTTTCAAGCGCTGGTACGCCCTCGTTCGTTGTCGTCATGTGGTCTCCTGCCCAGCGGTTGCTCCGCTGGCTGGGACGCTTGTACATCGATTCAGCGGACCTGATGGCTTGGGACGCCCCTGGGCAGCCGCTACGATGCGCCGAGGGAGCAATCGGGCTTCGCGCAGAAAGAAAAAATGAGTGATCCAACGCAGCTGAACACAGTGCCCGACAAACCCGCAGGCACGGCCGCATCGCGCCATCGGAAGGGCCTCACCTGGGCGCTGGCGCTGACCTCGGCCTTCATGGCCATCGAAGTCGTCGGCGCGCTGTGGACCGGCAGCCTGGCGCTGCTGTCCGACGCCGCACACATGCTCACCGATGCCGGCGGAATGGCGCTGGCGCTGCTGGCCATCCGCTTCTCGGAGCGCCCGCGAACGCCGCAGAAGACCTACGGCTATGCGCGCATGGAAGTGCTGTCCGCGCTGACCAATGCCGTCGTGCTGCTGCTGCTGACGATCTACATCTTCTACGAGGCCTACCAGCGCTACCTCAATCCACCCGAGATCCTGGGTGTGCCGATGCTGGCGGTGGCCGCGGCCGGCCTGGTCGTCAACCTGATCAGCATGAAGCTGCTGGCGGCCGGCTCGAAAGAAAGCCTCAACATGAAAGGCGCGTACTTCGAGGTGCTGGGCGACATGCTCGGTTCGCTGGGCGTGCTGGCCGCCGCCGCCATCATCATCTTCACCGGCTGGAAGCTCGCTGATCCGCTCATCGGCGCCGGCATCGGGCTGCTCATCATTCCGCGCACCTGGACCCTGCTCAAGCAGGCGATCCACATCCTGATGGAGGGCACGCCGCCTGAAGTCGACGTCGCGCTGCTCGAGCGCACGCTGCTCGCGATTCCCGGCGTGACCGGGGTGCGCGACCTGCATGTGTGGACCATCACCTCCGGCCTGGACTCGATGAGCGGCCACCTCGTTGTCGATGGCGGCACGGACGCCAAGACCGTGCTCGCTGCGGCGCGGGAGGCCATGGCCACCCGGTTCGCCCTCTCACACACGACGATCGAGATCGAGGATGCCGAAAGCGCCGCGGCCGAGGGCGCACGCGCTGTGTAGCCTCTTCATGCTGGTCGCGGTGTGGAAGGGGCCGCGACGTCGATGTGCAGCACGCTCGCGCAGACCGTGCGTGCATAGTGGCCGCACCATCACGGTGAGCGCAGGCTCCAAGAGTCCGAGCGGGCTTGCCATGGCGCATCAGGCAACATTGGGCCTCCGCCGCGGACGCTGCACGATCAACCCGGCGCTCCATCTTGGTGAGCTGGTGCACGAATGCCACCAGACGGCGCGAGAGGGCACCAAAACAGCGCAACCCGGGCGTTTCAGGCACATTCTCCAGAACCGGGGTGCATGGCACAGAAGCTGCCTATCGGGTGCCGATCGCCTGCGCAGCACCGACCGTCGCCTCGGCGCAGTTCGCCTTCAACGTGGGGGCCGTCAGTGACTACCGCTACCGTGGCATCTCGCAGTCCCGCCTCAAGCCGGCGATCCAGGGTGGTGTGGACTACGCAGCGGGCGGCTTCTACGTCGGGGCGTGGGCCTCGTCGATCAAGTGGATCAAGGACTTTGGCGGTGACGCCGGCGTCGAGATCGACGTCTACGGCGGCTTCAAGGGCGAGGTCATGCCCGGCATCGGCTTCGACGTCGGCGCGCTGACGTACCAGTACCCGAGCAATGACCTGAACCCTTCGGCAAACACCACCGAGCTCTACGGCGCGCTCACATATGGGGCGGCCACGCTGAAGTACTCGCATGCGGTCACCAACACGTTCGCCAACCCTGACAGCAAGAACTCGTTCTACCTCGACCTGTCGGCCGGCTTCGACGTGGGCGGCGGCGTCATGCTGACGCCGCATATCGGCTATCAGAAGATCAAGGGGCCAGTCGGCGGCGCAGCGACCTATACCGATTACGCGCTGACGATCAGCAAGGACTTCAGCGGCCTCGTCGTCAGCGCTGCGATCGTCGGGACCGACGCCGACAAGGTCTTCTACGCCTCGCCCATCAACGGCAAGGAACTCGGCAAACCGGGCATCGTGCTCGGCGTCAAGTACAACTTCTGAAGTCGCGGTTCGCGGGAGCCGGGGGCGCGCACGGCCAGTGGGCGCCCCTGAGGCCCGTGGCCGGGTGCGCGTTCGCCGCCACCTGGGTGTCGGGATGTCGCCCGGGTGTAGGTGTTGCTCTCGACTCGGAACTGCAGCCCCGTCTCCACCTGCACGCGGCCCGCCCCGACCACGTTGCTGCCGTCGGCAAGGCCGGGTCGGTCGGGGTTGATGGTGTCGTCCACCGGCTGTGCCGCAGCCGCGGCTGCGAGCTGCAGCGCCAAGGTCAAGCCCAGTTCCCGCCATTGTCGACAGGACGGCATCCTGGCGGCTACGACTTGAGCCATTCAACGAGCTCGGGGCCCAGCAGCGTGGCGTTGAGCTCCTCGTCCGACTGCGCGACAAAGGCTTCCAGATCGCGGATCACGACCACGCCGGTGTTCTTGAACCGGCGAGCAATCTTCTGTACGAACTCGAAGGTGACGCCCTTGTCCTCGCAGGCGCCGATGAACAGGAAGTAGACCTGGTCGCCGCGCTGTTGCGATTCCTCGAGAACACGCATGGTGCGCGCCTCGTCACTGCCGTCGTTTTCGCCGTCGGTGATGAAGAGCACCAGCGAGCGCCGCTTGTCGTGGGTGTGCGGGGTGCCGTGCTGGTGCACCTGCCCGCTCGGCGACCAGCCGAACAGGCGGCTCAGAAAGCCGGCGCCCTGCGATGAGCGGTGAGCCTCTTCGCACACCTTCCAGCCGAAGTGCTCGAGTGCGCGCTCGAGCACGAAGCTGTAGGTTGTGCCACCGTTCCAGCCCGGAACCCGTTCGACGATGTTGCGCGTGATGTAGTCGCGCGCATCGTCGGGCGTGACCACGCCCACGTAGTGCGCGCTGTCCTCGCCGGCGCTGAAGGTGAAGACGTCCATCTTGCGGTCCGGGTCGAGCACCATGCAGTAAGGCACCAGCCGCTCGAGCAGGATGCTGGTGGTGCCCTCTTCGTGCTCGTGCTCGAACGAGCCCGAGACGTCGATGATGGCGGCCGTTTCCGCCTTTACGTTCGCCACCACGCCGGCCTTGTCGAGCGCCAGCCGCAGCGCGTTGGCCGACTTGTCCAGATTCAGTGTGAGTTTGCTGTTCATGCGTGCTCCTGGTTCAGGGTTTCAACTGGCTGATGATGTCGCGCAGCCGATAGGCCAGCTCACCGGCTTCGGTCTGCGAAACCGTGGTCTTGCTGGCGCCGAGGGTGGTGATGGACGCGATGCTGCCGATGAACGCCGGCATCACGACCAGCGCCACGTTCTGGATGGCGCCGATCAGGCGGATCGGCTGCTCGATCTGCAAATCGCGCGTCGAGCCGGCCTGCCGCATCTGCGCCAGGGTCTGCGTCAGACTCATGCTGCGCTCGGCAAAGCACTGCGCCAGTGCGGCGTCGTCCTGGCGCAGGCGCTCCGACAGGAACAGCGCGCCGATGGCCGCGGCCTCGACCTGAGTCGCGGTCTCCTCCATCGACCCGGACAGGCGCAGCAGCCGGTCCTTCAGGTCCAGCAGGGGGTCGAGCGCCCCACCCATGAGCGCCAGCAGCTGCTCCAGCTCGGCTTGGGCCTTGGCCAGTTCGCCCGGCGTGTCGATGCGGCGGTTGATGCCCTGGAACAGCCGCCCCACGACACCGTCGCCGCTGTGTCCGCAGGCGGCCATCAGGTCGATCGATCCCAGGATGTCCATCATCCGCGCGAGGTAAGCCTGCACCTGGCGCAGCACCGGGCTGCGCGCCAGGGCCAGCATCTCGGCGACGAGTTCTCCGTGCGACTTCTGCAGCTCGTGGCCCCAAAGGATCGCCTTGCGCTGCGATGCCTTGGCGACGACAAAGGTGCCGACCAGCGCCCGCGCCTGCTGGTACACCCCGGCATCAGCGCCCGGCGACAACGCCTGCAGATCGCGCGCGGTCACTTCGATCCGCGTGCGTGCGGCGCCCGGAATGGCTGTCGGCTGCCGCACCACCGGCGGCTGCACTACCGGCGCGACAGCAGATGCACGACGCGCCGGCGACGGCATGTCGTGCGCCGCCGGCACGCTCAGCGCAGGGTTGCGCAGCGAAGCGCCTGAAGCGCCGATGACCGTCGGGCGCAACTTGTCCTTCGCAGACGGCACGGCCAAGCTTTCAGGAGAAGTGGCCCAGCACGTCGTTGAACGTGCCCGTGAAGCCGCGGCCGACGGGCGCGTACTCCCAGCCGTTGTCGCCGTGCATGATGCTGCCCAGCTGCACCACGTTGAACTCGCCGAACTCCTTGGACAGCTGGTAGGCGCCCAGCTCGCGCCCGCCCTCGTCGGCGATGGTGACGGTGCAGACCTCGATGTCGGCGAAGGCCGCCTCGTCCTCGGCCTCGGTCTCGGACCCTTCGTCGTGCCCCGCGCCGTGTTCGGCCTTGTGGACGGTGGCGAAGAGCGGGATCTCGTTCACGCCCGCCGGAAGTTTCGCGCCTTCGATGACGATGGTTTCGGTGTTGCCCTGCACCCGCACGTCGCCGGAGTGCCGCAGCCCGCCCGAGGGCGTGGCAAAGGAGCCGTCGGCCGCGGTCGGCAGCACGCCGGTTTTCGGACTCATCTTCGTCGTGTTGTACGTGGACAGGATCTCTTCGAGCGCCGCGACCTTGGCGCCATTGCCGCCGTTGCGGGCCTCGAGCGCGTGGATGTCGATGTCGTCCTGGTGGTCGGCCTCGCACTGCCAGGCCACGGTCACTTTGAACGTGGCGCCCTTGTTCAGCGAGAGCTGCAGCTTGCGAGCCGGCGCGGCGCCGGGCTTGTCGAGGGTCAGTGTGAGCATGGTTTCTCCGGGGTCGTTGTCAGGCCTGGCGCAGCGCCACGAGCTCGGCGCGAGACTGCTCGAACATCTGCCGCGCCGTCTCGAACTTGGCTTCGGTTTCCTGCTTGGCGGTTTCGACCAGATCGTGGATCTCGCGCGTCTGCGTGATGATCGCGGCGATTTGCTGCGCCTGTGCGACGCGGTTGTCACCGGGCGCCTTGGCCGCGGCGACGGCCACGTCCTTGGTGGCCTGGCCGCGCAGTTGTGTGAGCTGTTGGTCCAGGCGCGCCTGGCGCTGGGCGATCTGCTGCACCGATTTGACGGCGAATGCGCCGTGGATGGCCAGCAGGGTCATCTTGATCGACGCAAAACGCGAGGACACCGTGGTGGCGGTCTCCTGCAGCGTGGCGATTCCGGCGGCCTCGATCTGCTGGATCACCATCTGGTCGGCCGGCAGCCGCGTGTAGGTGCCTTCGAGCGCGAGGGCCCGGCTTTCCAGCAGCCTGAGCTTGTCCTGCAACTCGCGCAGCCGCGCCTGGGCGGTCATGTCGGCGGGGGCGGCAGCGGCGGTCTCTTGCGCCACGACCTGCCGGGCCTTGTCGAGAAACGCGCGCGCCACGGCGGCATCGACGGTGAAGCTGGCGAAGTGCGTGCCGTACGACTGCTTCAGGCTCTCCAGTGCCTGCAGTTCGCCGAACAGCGTCTTCATTTCCTTCGACAGTTCGCCCTCCAGGCGGCCCATCTCGTCGGCCAATGTGCGCGTCCGGCTCGAGATCAAATCGCCGACCTCCTGCATGAACTCGCTGAAGGCCTCTTCGGGCTTGCGGCCGGTGAACTTGGCGAACAGGCCGGCGAAGAACCCCGGGTCCTCGCCTTCCTGAATCTTCTCCAGGATTTCAGGCAGCTTGGCGTCATCGACACCTTTTCAAGGCGCCCGAAAAGCGCGAACACTTTGGACGCCGTCTTCGTGTCGAGCCGGGCCAGAAAGCCGTCCAGCGTCTTTTGCAGCGCCTGTTCGGCACCCAGGCCGATCTTGATGATGTCGCCGGACGGAATGGCCGCGAAGTCGAGCGTGGCCAGTGCCTGCTCGGCTTGCGGCATCTGCTCGGGCCGCAAAGCGATGGCCCCAGTGTCCAAGGGTGCTTGCACCAGCAACTCCTGCGCGGGGGTGGGTACTGCTGCAGTGGCTACCGCAGTCGGGAAAGTGGTGGGTTTCATGAGTTTCTCCTCTGATGACCGGTCGGGACTCCCCAGTCAGGCCGCGCTGTCGACACAGCTTACCCGGCTTGCGCTCCAACGGCGGCCGCAGTCCTCGCATCGCACGCGCTTGGGGCCATCCAGACAACGGGCAAACCCGGTTGGCACAGCAAGATGGCACGTCCGGCAACACCGCGCTGTCACGGTACTTTGGCCCCCTCGATCTCTTGGTCGACCAGCGCCTTCAATTGTGCTTGCCCGAAGTCGCGCAGCGGCGTGCCGTGGTCTCGCACGCCGGGTCGAAAAGTCATCCCAGGCAGGGAGGAATCGCCAAGAGCGCAGAGTCGGTCGGGACGGCTTGCTCACGGCATCCTGGCCAGGCTTGCCTGCAACGCGATTGATCGCCGGCCAAGAACGACTAATTCCGTCACGCGCGTGCCGAAATGCGGTGAAGTGCCGCACTGCATTGAACCCACTCGCTCGCCCCAAACCCTGTAGCTGCTAGACTATTTCGCATGCGTCGTTGGTTCGCCATTGCTCTGCTCGCCTTGTTGCCGTTCCAGTTCACCTGGGCTGCAGTGGCAAGCTATTGCGCGCACGAAAGCGATGCGCAGGCGCAGCACTTCGGACACCACGAGCATCAGCATCATGGTGATTCGACCGTGGACCAGGACAGTGGCGACTTGGCTGGCAAGACCTTGGGCAGCAGCGATCTCGACTGTGGACATTGCCATGGCAGCTGCTCGGCGGTGCCCACACCCTGTGATGGCTTGATGCCACTCGCCATCGCCTCGCATCCGGCCACGCTGGACGAAGGCATCGTGCGCACCCTGACGCACAGCCCGCCCGAGCGCCCTCAGTGGGCACCCCTCGCCTGATCGGCGAGGCGGCCACTTCTTCTTCCTGAAGCCCGTTCGCGCCTGACCGCGTGCCGTCGTCGACGGCCGCTCAGCCGCGACGCGACCTGCTGGGTCGCCCTTGCCGATCTCCCGTGAGTTGTCCTCAACCCTGGAGCATCGGATGCACCGACGAAATTTCATCACGCACGCTCGCTGGCGAACGACCGCCAGTGCCACGCTGGCCCTTGCCTTCGCATTCGCACTGAGCACTGCCGCAGCGGGTGCATTGGCCCAAACCACTGCGAAGCCCGAAGGGTTGACGCTGAGCCAGGCCTTCGAAGCGGCATGGGCGCGCCAACCTGAACTCGCGGCCCTGGCGGCACGCCGGGACGCAGCCCGGGCACAGCAGCAAGCCGCGCAGTCCTGGACACCCGAGCCCTTGGCGGTGGAGGTGACCGGTAAAACCGACCGCCTGAACCGTAACCTCGGCACACGCGAATACGAAGCAGGCCTTGCGATCCCCCTGTGGCTGCCCGGCGAACGCGGGCGCAGCCAGGCACTGGCGCAGGCCGAAGGCCGTGCTGTCGAAAGCCGCACCACCGCAGCCCAGCTGCGGGTGGCCGCCGCCGTGCGTGACGCCTGGTGGAACTGGCAACGCGCGCGTGCCGATGCCGCCACTGCACAGGGCCAACTCGACAACGCACAACGGATCGCAGCCGATGTCGGCAAACGGCTCAAGGCCGGCGATCTGGCACAGGCCGACCAGCACCAGGCCGATGGCGCCGTGGCTGCCGCCCAGGCGACGGTGGCGCAGGCGCAAGCCGCCGTGATCGTGGCCGAGCAGTCCCTGCGCACGCTGGTGGCGTTGCCCGGCCTGGCGCTCACAGCCGGCCCGTCGGATCTCATCGCCGAGCCGGAGCCTGGCGCTGTGGGACCCGACATGGACACGCACGGCGAATTGCTGGCGCTGAAGGACCGCGCCTCGGTGGCCGAAGGCGTGGCGGCCCTGGCGGCCACGCAGTCGCGCGCCAACCCCGAACTGACGATCGCCACCACGCGCGACCGCGGGGTCTCGGGTGAAGCCTGGCAACAGACCTTCACGGTCAGCGTGCGCATTCCTTTTGGGGCGGGTCCGCGTCACGACGCGCGCACGGCGGCCGCGCGGGCCGAGACCATCGAACTGCAGGCGCAGTTGAATCTGGAGCGGGCCCGGCTGGCGGGTGAACGCGACTCGGCCAAGGCACGCACCGAATCCGCCCGGCTGCAGTTGGCAGCGGCGGAGCGCCGCGCACAACTGGCGCGCGAGTCCCGCGGCTTCTTCGACAAGTCCTTCCGCCTGGGCGAGACCGACCTGCCGACCCGGCTGCGCATCGAGGCCGAAGCGGCCGAGGCCGAGCGTCAGGCCGCACGCAGCCGCATCGAGCTCGCAGCCGCCATCTCCGCATGGCGCCAGGCGCTTGGCTTGTTGCCGCAGTGAAGCCCGCAGCTGCGACGAAGCCACCCGACGCTCAACCAAACACCTCTTCCGGACATTCCCCCATGAAGCCCTTCCACACCCTGGTCGCGATTCCTCTCGCGATCCTGATCCTGGCACCGAAACTTGCAATGGCGGGCGACGGCCACGACCACGGCGAAGCCGCACCCACGGCCACCGGCCCCGCCCTGCCCAGATTCGCCGCCGTGTCGGACCTGTTCGAACTGGTCGGCGTGCTCAACGGCAAGCAGATCACGCTGTACCTGGACCGGGCCGCCGACAACAGCCCGGTCACTGAAGCCCAGATCGAACTCGAGATCGGCGGCAAGAAGTTCAAGGCGGCCAAACAAGGCACGGACGAGTTCGAAGTCGTGCTGGCCGAAGCGCCCAAGCCTGGAGTCCTGCCGATCACCGCCACGGTGAGCGCCGGGTCCGACGCCGACCTGCTGGCTGGCGAGCTCGACATCCATGAAGCCGCACACGCTGACGAGGCGGCCCACGCGCATTCGTGGAAGGAATATGCCGGCTGGGCAGCGGGAGGGGTCGCCGTGCTGGCGATCCTGCTGACCGTCGGTCGCCGCGTGCTGTCGTCGCGCCAGACCCGTGTCGGAGGTGTCGCATGAAGCGCGCCCTGATCCTTTCCGGCGCGCGGCTGGCCATCATCGCCAGCATCGTGATGGTGCTGTCCGCGGTGCCTCAAGCACAGGCTGGCGAAGGCCATGACCATGGCGACAGCGGTGCAGCACCCAGTGCCAATGGGCCGCAGCGCCTGCCCGACGGCAGTGTGTTCCTGCCCAAGCCTGCGCAGCGCCAGCTGGGTGTGCGCACCATGGCCACGGTTGACGCCGAGCTGCCGCGCTCGGTGGAACTCACCGGCATGGTGCTGATGGACCCGAACGCCGGGGGCAAGGTGCAGCCGCTGAATGCCGGCCGCATCGAGCCCGGCCCGCGCGGTCTGCCCAATCCGGGCCAAGCGGTGCGCAAGGGCGAGGTGCTGGCCTACGTGGTGCCCTCGGCAGCTCCCATCGAACGCTCCAACCAGTCGTCCCAGCTGGCGGAGCTGCGGGCGGCCAAGTCGCTGGCCGACAAGCGCGTAGCCCGCTTGAAGGAACTGGCGGACACGGTGCCGCGCAAGGACATCGAATCCGCAGAGAGCGAATCCGCCAGTCTGGCCGAACGCATTGCCGCGATCGGTGGCGGCCTGGCCACGCGTGAAGCCCTGGTGGCGCCCGTGTCCGGCGTCATCGCGTCGGCCCACGTCGTGGCGGGCCAGGTGGTGGATGCACGCGAGCTGCTGTTCGAGATCGTCGACCCGAGCCGTCTGCGCATCGAGGCCCTGGCCTTTGATCCTGCCTTGGCGGCCAATGTGGGCAGCGCCACGCTGTCTGTCGGCAACCAGCGCGTGCCACTGGAGTTCATCGGTGCCGCGCGCAGCCTGCGCGAGCAGGCGCTGCCGCTGGGTTTCCGCGCCCAGGGCGTCGCCCTCAACAGCCTGGCCGTCGGCCAGCCGGTGCGTGTCTTCGTGCAGACCAAGGAGAAGGTCAAGGGGCTGGCGGTGCCGGTCGCTTCGCTGATGAAGAACCCGGCCAACCAGACCATCGTCTGGGTCAAGACCGCGCCGGAACGGTTCGAGCCCCGCACGGTGACGACCGAATCGCTGGACGGCATCAGCGTGTCGGTCACCGCCGGCCTGAAGGCTGGCGACAAGGTCGCCACTCAAGGCGCCAGTTTGATCAACCAGGTGCGCTGACATGTTCAAGTGGCTACTCGACAACAGCCTCGGCAACCGGCTGCTGGTGATCATCGCCAGCGTGGTGCTGATGGCCTACGGCGCGTTCACGCTGACGCGCACGCCGGTGGATGTGTTCCCTGACCTCAACAAGCCCACGGTGACCATCATCACCGAGGCCGGCGGCATGGCCGCCGAGGAAGTGGAACAGCTCATCACCTTCCCGCTGGAAACCACGATGAACGGCCTGCCGGGCGTGGAGACGATCCGTTCCACCTCGTCGGCCGGCCTGTCGTTCATCTACGTCACCTTCGACTGGAGCACCGACATCTTCCGTGCCCGCCAACTCGTCAGCGAGCGACTCGCGGCGATGGAGGAAGGCATTGCCGAAGGCGTGCTGCCCCGCATGGGCCCGATCAGCTCGATCATGGGCGAGATCATGCAGATCGCGATCCCCGTGGACACCACGAAGATCAGCGCGATGGCGGTGCGCGAGTACGCCGACTGGGTGTTGCGACCCCGCCTGCTGTCGGTGCAGGGCGTGGCGCAGGTCATCCCCATCGGAGGTGAGGTGCGGCAGTTCCAGGTGCAGCCCAACACCGTGCGCATGGCCGAACTCGGCATCACGCACGAGCAACTGGAAGCGGCGTTGAAGGGCTATTCCAGCAACACCTCGGGCGGTTTCCTGGAGCTGAACGGGCGTGAGTACCTGATCCGCAACCTGGGCCGAACCTCGTTGCTGGACGACCTGAAGAACCTGGCCCTGACATCCAAAGCGGGCCAACCGATCCTGATGCGCCAGATCGCCGAGGTGACTTTCGCTGCGGCCAACAAGCGCGGCGATGCCGGTTACGAGGGCCAACCGGCCGTCATCCTGGGCATCCAGAAGCAGCCTTCGGCCGACACCATCGCGCTGACACGCAACATCGAGGAAGCCTTGGCGGGACTGAAGACTTCCTTGCCCGCCGGCATGCAGGAGCCCAAGGTCACCTTCCGCCAGGCCAGCTTCATCGAGGCTTCGATCACGACGCTGCAGGGCAAGCTGATCGGCGCTTCGGTGTTCGTGGCGGTGATCCTGTTCTTCTTCCTCGGCACGTTGCGGCCGACCATCATCGCGCTGACCGCCATCCCGGTGTCGATCTTCATCACCGCGCTGGTCTTCCGCTACTTCGGGTTGTCGATCAACACGATGACGTTGGGTGGCCTGGCCATCGCCATCGGCGGGCTGGTCGACGATGCCGTGGTGGGTGTCGAAAACGTACTGCGCCGCTTGAAGGAAGACCGCGCCAAGCACCCGCACTCGCGCATCCACCCTCTGGAAGTGGTGGCGCACGCCACGATGGAAGTGCGCTCGGCGATCCTCTATGCCACGGTGATCATCGTGCTGGTCTTCATCCCGCTGTTTGCGCTGCCGGGGCTGGAAGGCAAGCTGTTCGTGCCACTCGGCATCGCGTTCATCGTGTCGACGCTGGCCTCGCTGATCGTCTCGGTCACGGTGACGCCGGTGCTCAGCTTCTACCTGCTGCCGCGGATGAAGAACCTGGACCATGGCGACACGAAAGTGCTGCGCTGGTTGAAGTCGGCCTATCAGTCGTCTCTGCAGTCCGTGCTGAATACACCGAAGGCGGCGATGGCGGCAGCCGGCGTGGCAGTAGTGGTGGCGGCGGCGGCTGTTCCGTTCTTTCCGACCACCTTCCTGCCGCCCTTCAATGAAGGTACGCTGCTAATCGGCCTGCGCCTGAATCCCGGTGTCACGCTGGCCGAAACCTCCGCGCTGGCGCGCCAGGCCGAAGTGCTGGTGAGCCAGGTGCCCGAGGTCACGCACGTGGGCCGGCGCAGCGGCCGCGCCGAACTGGACGAACACGCCGAAGGGGTGCACGTCAGCGAGCTCGACGTCGGCCTGAAGCCCACCGCCGAGCTGACGCGCACGATGGACGAGATCAAGGCCGACATCCGCGCGCGGCTGATCAACCTGCCCGCCGCACTGGAGATCGGCCAGCCGATCTCGCACCGCATCGACCACATGCTGTCGGGCGTGCGTTCGCAGATCGCCATCAAGATCTTCGGCGAGGACCTGGACGCGCTGCGTGGCCAGGCCGATGTGCTGCGCGCGAAGCTGGCCGCCATCCCCGGCATCGCGACCTGCAGATCGAGAAGCAGGTGCTGGCGCCGCAGATCAAGGTGCGGGTGGACTACGCCGCCGCGGCCCAGTACGGCGTGCCCGCTCCCCAGGTGCTGACCACGCTGCAGAACCTGGTCGAAGGCGAGAAGATCACGCAGATCGTCGAGGGCAGTCGGCGATTTGCGCTGGTGGTGCGGCTGCCGGAATCGGCCCGCTCGGTCGAGGGCCTGGGCCAGATCCTGATCGAGACGCCGAACGGCCGCATCCCGCTGTCGAAGATCGCGACCATCGAAGACGGCGACGGCCCGAACCAGATCAGCCGCGACGACGGCAAGCGGCGAATCGTGCTGTCGGCCAATGCGTCGGGGCGGGCCTTGTCGGAGATCGTGGCCGACATCCGCAGGGTGGTGGCCGAGACGAAGCTGCCCGAGGGCTACTTCATCACCCTGGGCGGCCAGTTCCAGGCGCAGGAGGAAGCCTCGCGCCTGGTCGGCCTGCTCAGCATCGTGTCGCTGACGCTGATGTTCGTGGTGCTCTACAGCCGCTACAAGTCCAGTGTGCTGGCGGCGCTGATCATGGTGAACATTCCTTTGGCGCTGGTCGGTGCGGTGCTGGGTTTGTGGCTCTCGGGCCAGCCCTTGTCCGTTGCCGCACTGGTGGGCTTCATCACCCTGGCCGGCATCTCGGTGCGCAACGGCATCCTGAAGGTCAGCCACTACATCAACCTGATGCGCTTCGAGGGTGAGAACTTCGACCACAAGATGATCCTGCGTGGCTCGCTGGAACGGCTGAGCCCGGTGCTGATGACGGCGCTGGTGACGGCCTTCGCGCTGGCGCCGCTGCTGTTCGAGGCCGAGCAGCCCGGCACCGAAGTGCTGCACCCGGTGGCCGTCGTGATCTTCAGCGGCCTCATCAGCTCCACCCTGCTCGACACCTTCCTCACACCCGCGATGTTCTGGCTCTTCGGCCGCAAGCCTGCCGAAGCGTTGATGGACAGCAAGGATGCCGAAGCACTTTGATCCCTTCCCCCTGTCAATGTTTTCCAACCCCTGAAAGGACTCTCATGAAGACGACAACCCTCCTCGCGGCCCTTGCCCTGACCCTGGCCGGCACGGCCTTCGCTGCCGGCGGACACGACCATTCGCCCAAGCATGGCGGCGTGGTCGCCGAGGCCAAGGACATGGACTACGAACTGGTCGCCAAGCCAGCCGCGATCCAGTTGCACCTGCGCGACCACGGCAAACCGGCTGACGTGTCAAAGGCCAGCGCCAAGCTGACCTTGCTGACCGGTGCCGAGAAGCAGGAAGTCGAGCTGAAGCCAGCTGGCGACAAGCTCGAAGCAACCGGCAGTTTCAAGGTCGGCCCGGGCACCAAGGCCGTTGCTGTCGTCACCATGTCCGGCAAACCGGCCGGCACGGTGCGTTTCACGATCAAGTAGGGAACGCCGCCGTGGACCACTCCAGACTTCCCCAACGCAGAACCCTGTTGATTGGCCTGGCGGCAGTCGGGTTGGTCCCGCTCGCGGGCTGCATGACCAAACCGATGCGCCCGGCCAACGCGGACGGCACCTACTGCTTTGCGATCGGCAAGTGGCACAGCCGCAAGCTCACCTGCACGACGGCGCCCATCCCGCCGGAGCAGGTCGAGATGGCGGCAAAGCGGTTTGAAGCTGTGCCAGACATGCTGACCGTGTATGTCGTTCGCAAGCGCTGGGGGGACGCGAGGAACGCGGTCAGGCTGACGCCAGACATGGGCTCTGCCATCGTGACGGTCCCCGAGTCCTTCGTGCGGCTTCGCCTCAAGCCTGGATCGCACACGCTGGCGGCAGCTTGGGACGAAGGGCGTGCATCCATCGACATCGCAGGCGCAGCAGGTGACGTTGTCTTCATCGAACTGGTCGGTTCGGTCTGGTCGTGGGGCAGCAGTTACCGGCTAGAGCGCGGCGACCCCACGGAATCGCGTGCTCGGGCTGCGCCTCTGCGCCTGGTCGCGGATGTTGGCTAATTGCGCTTGAGCGCCTGCCTTCTCAACGGGTGTGCCGGCTTCGCGATGCCAGCCTATTTGCCTGCAACCCGTTGCATGTGGAGCGACAGCGCGGGTGGAGTTGCCGTTGTCCGATGTTCCCTGACCTCGGCCGACTCGACACAAGAACGGGAGGCGCGCGATGAGGATGCAGCTGCCGGATGCAGCGATCGCACAGACGATGCTGTGGATCTGGGTGGCCGTCGTGGTCGTCGCTCTCGTGCTGGTCGCGCTTTGGCGTCGATGGCGGAGGGCCCACCCACCGCCGAAACCCGAACAGAAGCTCACCTACAGCCAATCGCTGTCGAAGCGGCTGTCGGCTGCCCGCCGCGACGGCAAAGGCAAACGGCAACGCGGGCCACCAGATGCTGGTGGCCCGCACGAGCGCTGAGGCTTGCCGGGTGCTCAGCCGCCGCGTTGCAGGTCCATCCGCGCGCGGCGCTGTTCGGGCGACTCGTTCAGCAGCTCGGCGATCACCTGCTGGCGGGTCTTGCCGGGCCCAGTGGCCTTCATGGGCAACGGCGTGTTGCGCTGCATCAGTGCGAGCGTGCCGTCCTTGCGAGCCGCCTCGACCTCAGCCATCACCTGGCCACGTGTCTTGGTGCCCTTCCAGTGGTCGGGGTGCTCGGTGTACCCGGCGTCAGTGTTAGCGGGGTGATACAGGGAGTTGGCCTGCGCCATCACCGGCAGCGTCATGGCCAGCGCAACGAGGGGCAAGGCGGCGTGTTTGCGAAAGTTCATGGTCAGGGTTCCTTGAAGAAGAGGTTGCCTGCGACCTTGTGTCGCGGCATGCCCGATGGCATGACCATGACTTTAGAAACCAGCCTCCAACAAGACTCGGTCCAGCAGATGACAAGTCGGTCACTTGCTGGGGTCGCCAAATGAGGGCTTCAACGGCATGAGACTGTTGGTGATTGAAGACGAGGTGAAGCTTGCCGAATACCTGCGCAAGGGGCTGACCGAAGAAGGCTACGTCGTGGACGTGGCGCACAACGGCGTCGACGGTCTGCACCTGGCGATGGAGGCTGACTACGACCTGCTCGTGCTGGACGGCATGCTGCCCGGCATCGACGGGCTGGGCTTGCTGGCCGCCCTGCGCCAGAGCAAGCAAACGCCTGTGCTGATGCTCACGGCGCGCATCCGGGTCGCGGACCGTGTCAGGGGTCTGCAAGGGGGTGCAGACGACTACCTCGTCAAGCCGTTCGCGTTCTCCGAACTGGTGGCCCGGATCCAGGTTCTGCTGCGCCGCGCGCGGCCGGCGCGCGATGCTGAAGGTGCCACGGTCCTGGGTCTGTCTGACCTCGAGATGGACCTGATGCGCCGCAAGGCCACCCGGGCCGGCCAAAGGCTCGACCTCACAGCCAAGGAGTTCACCCTGCTGGCATTGCTGCTACGTCGCCAGGGCGAGGTGTTGTCCCGCACCGAGATTGCGGAGCAGGTCTGGGACATCAACTTCGACAGCGCAACCAATGTCATCGACGTGGCGGTACGCAGGTTGCGCGGCAAGCTCGACGCGCCCTTCGAGCGCACGCTGCTGCATACGGTGCGCGGCATGGGTTACGTGCTGGAGGAGCGCGAGGAATGAGCAGGAGCCGCGTCGGCTCCCTTGGGCGGCGGCTGTCGACATGGCTGGCGCTTCAGAGTCTGGCCGGGCTCTCCGTGGTCTGCGTCGCGGTCTACGCCGTCACGCACATGAACTTCGAGGCCCGGCAGATCGAGGCGCTGAGGCAGAAGCAGGCGCAGGTGCGGCACTTGCTCACCGAAGAGACGCAGCGCGGTGACGCCAGCACGCTGACCCACAAGCTCGACGACTTCTTCGTCGGCCACCAGGATCTGGCCTTGTCGCTGGTGCGGCCCGATGGCGGCGTCTTCTACCAGCGCGCCGTAGGTGCGTCATCCCCCGGTAGCGCGCGCGTGGTCCGCTTTGAAGTGGCTTCGCTGGCCACCGCACCGGACAAGCTGACCGCCGTCCTGACACTGGACACAGGCGATGACCGCCAATTGCTGCGTCGGCTCGCACTCACCCTTCTGGCAGCTGCCCTGAGCGGCGCCGCGTTGGTCTCGGTGGGCGGAATTGTGCTGGTGCGCCTGGGGCTGCGCCCCGTGCGTGAACTGGTGGAGCAGACACGCCTGCTTGCGGCAGATACGCTGCATCGGCGCCTGGATGGCTCAGGCCAGGCCGAAGAACTCGAACCCCTGATTGCGCAGTTCAACGAACTGCTCGGCCGCTTGTCACAGGCCTATGAGCAGCTCGAAGGATTCAATGCCGATGTGGCGCATGAGTTGTGCACCCCGCTGGCCACCCTGATCAGCAGCACCGAACTGGCGCTGCGCAGGGCTCGCGGTGCCGACGAACTGCGCGAGGTGCTCGGGTCGAACCTGGAAGAACTGCAGCGCGTGGCTGGCATCGTGCAGGACATGCTCTTTCTCTCGCAGGCTGATCGTGGCAGTTCGGCGCGGCGCGTGGCGACGGCCAGCCTGGCCGGGGTGGCCCGGCAGGTGGCTGACTATCACGACGCCGCGCTGGACGATGCCGGAGTTCGGGTCGAGGTCATCGGCGACACCGGCGGAGAGTTTGATCTGCCGCTGTTGCAACGAGCGCTATCAAACCTGGTCGCCAATGCAACGCGCTACGCGGACCACGGCTCGACGATTCGCATCGAGATCGATGCCCTGACGGGCGGCGAAGTGCGGTTGGCTGTGGCCAATCAAGGTGCGACTATCGAACCGGCCCACCTGCCACGGTTGTTTGATCGGTTCTTCCGCGGCGACCGCGCCCGCAGCGGAGCGCATCAGAACCACGGGCTGGGTCTGGCCATCGTCGCTGCGATCGCCCGCATGCATGGCGGCCGGCCCTTTGCAAGTTCAGCCAACGGCACCACCTCGATCGGCTTCACCCTGCTGCCCGCGACGGGTGTTTCAGTGGCGCCCTCCGCTACGGCGCCTTCACCTTCTTGATCTCCTGGTCGACCAAGCTCGCAGCTGCGCCTCGCCGAAGTCACGCAATGGTGTGCCATTGACGAAGAACCCCGGTGTCCTGTCCACCTTCAATGCCTTCATGTCGGCGATGTCCTGTGCCAGAAGCTGGGCCACCGCGGGGCTGTCGGCGTCGGCCCGGGCCTTCGCCATGTCCAGGCCGAGGTCCGTGATGAGGTCCCAGATCAGCTCGGGTCTGGCGTTGCCGTGCGCCGCCCACTGGGGCTGGCCAGCCAGTGCCCGCTCGACCGCCGGCCAGTACTGGCCCTGCAGCCTCGCCGCTTCCAGAATCTTCACTGCGGTGTCCGAACCCTGATGAAGGGGCGCATGCCGCACGACCAGCCTGACCTGTCCAAAGCTTGAAGTGACGATGGTCTTGACCAGCGGATAGAAGGCCCGACAGGTTTCGCAGGCCGGGTCGAAGAACTCGACGATGGTGACCTTGGCAGCCGGATTGCCAAACACGGGTGAACTTGCCCTGACCAGCGCATCGCTGTTCGACTGGGCGGCTTGGCTCACCTGCTGCGTTTCGCGACCCTTGAAGACAACGGCCCCCGCGATGAACGCGACCACGACGGCCATCACGGAAGCGACAACGATCCACTGCTTATTCATGCTTTTACCCTTCTGTTAGCAACCCACAGCAGCGCAAGAATGCCCGTGAATGCGATGGCGGAGAGCAAGGGGATCGGCACGACTCCGGCCACTTGCACTTCGGCGTCTGCACAGGAACCGCCCTTGCCGCATGGCACCAGCCCGTCGGTCACGACGCCCCAGAACACGGCGCAGTGGTAGACCGCCATGACCCAGCCTGCCCAGGCGAAGGGCCACGCATACCGGATGCTGCGACCATCGGCTTCCAGCAGGCCCAATCCCAGGATCACCGCCAGCGGAAACATGGCGATGCGCTGGTACCAGCACAACACGCAAGGCGTCATGCCCATCACTTCACCCAGGAACAAGGCACCTGCCGTCGCAAGCAGCGCGATGAGCCACGCTGCGAACAACGGCGCCCAGTGTCTTTGCGCAGCCGGCATCACCGCTCCTCGTCGCGCAGCAGTCGTTCGAGCTCCGGCGGCAGCGCCATCGGCTCGAACGGGCTGACGTTCGATGCGCCGGTGTTGCCCAGGGGCAGGCGGCCGCTCAGGTGTCCGATGGGGTCAGCGCCAGGCGCAGCAACTGCCCGCGAAGTTCTCGGCCGTCACGCAGGACCCACGCCGCACGGAGCATCAGCAGGTGCACACGCAGGTGCGGGCCGATCTCGCGCTGACCCAGCACATGGGCACGCTCCAGCATGGCCATCGCGGCGCCCGGACTTGCTGCAGCCATCAGTCTCTCGGCCTCGGACAAAGCCGCATCGTAGGCCACGGCGCGGGGCGACATCAGGCTCACCGGCTCTGCACGCCGGCCTTCAGCAGGCGCAGCCCGTTGACCACCACCAGCAGGCTGGCGCCCATGTCGGCGAACACCGCCATCCACATCGAGGCGTTGCCAAACACCGCCAGCACCAGGAACACCGCCTTGATTCCCAGGGCGAGCGCGATGTTCTGCCACAGCACCGCATGCGTGAATTTCGACAGACGCACCGTCTCGGCGATGCGTCGCAGGTCGTCATTCATCACCACCACGTCGGCTGCTTCCATCGCGGTGTCGGTGCCGGCTGCACCCATGGCCACTCCTATGTCGGACTGGGCCAGCGCCGGCGCGTCGTTGATGCCGTCGCCAGTCATCGCCGTCATGCCGTGCTCGGCCTGCAGCGCCTTGATGGCAGCTAGCTTGTCTTCCGGCAGCAGGTTTCCCCGCGCCTCGGCGATGCCCGCCTCGTGCGCGATGGCCGTGGCGGTGGCCTGGTTGTCGCCAGTCAGCATCACGGGGGTGATGCCCAGGGCCTTCAGCTCGGCAACCGCCTCGCGCGATGAAGGCTTGATGGTGTCGGCCACCGCAAAGAGAGCCACCGGGCCGGTGTCGGACGCCAGCAGGCTGACCGTGCGGCCGGCCTCTTCGTGCGTGCGCAGCACGGCCTCGAGCGCGGGCGAACACTGGCCACGCTCTTCGATCAGCTTGTGATTGCCCAGCACCCAGAGTTTGCCGCCGATTTCCGCCTGCACGCCGCGGCCGGCGATGGCCTTGAAGTCCTTGGCTTGCACGCTGTTGGATTTGAGCCCAGCCGCAATCGCGCGTGACACCGGGTGGTCGGAGTGGCCTGCCAGCACTGCCGCCGTGTGTTCGGCCGTGGCCGCGTCCATGCCGGCCGCCATGGCCGTGTCCAGCACCTTCCACTCCACCAGCTTCGGCTTGCCTTCGGTGATCGTCCCGGTCTTGTCGAGCGCGATGGCCTTGAGATTGCGGGCGCCTTCCAGGTACACACCGCCCTTGATCAGGATGCCGCGCCGGGCCGCGGCCGCCAGGCCGCTGACGATGGTCACCGGCGTCGAGATCACCAGCGCGCAGGGGCAGGCGATGACCAGCAGCACGAGCGCTTTGTAGATGGATTGCATCCACGTCCAGTCCAGCAGCCAGGGCCCCAGCAGGGCCACCGCCAGTGCAACGACGAAGACGGCCGGGGTGTAGACCGCAGCGAAGCGGTCCACGAAGCCCTGGGTGGGCGCGCGCGTGCCCTGGGCTTCTTCCACGGCGTGGATGATGCGTGCCAGGGTCGAGTTCGAGGCCAGTGCCGTGACACGGAACTCGAAGCTGCCGGTGTCGTTGATGGTGCCGGCAAACACCGGGTCGCCCACGGCCTTGTCCACCGGGATGCTCTCGCCCGTGACGGGTGCCTGGTTGATGCTGGTGCTGCCGGCGGTCAGGACACCGTCCATGGGCACCCGCTCGCCCGGCCGCACCTGCAGCACCGCGTCGAGCGCCACGCTCGCCACCGGCTGCGTCAACCAGGTGCCGTCGGCCTGGCGCACAGCGGCTTCTTCGGGCGCCATCTCCAGCAGGCCCTTGATCGCATTGCGGGCGCGGTCCACCGCGCGCGCTTCGATGGCTTCGGCGATGGCGTAGAGGGCCATGACCATGGCGGCTTCGGGCCATTGACCGATGGCGAAGGCGCCCGTGACAGCCACGGTCATCAGCGCGTTGATGTTCAGCCGCCCGCGCAACAGCGCAGTCAGCCCCTTCTTGTAGACATCGAAGCCTGCCAGCCAGATGGCAGCGGCGGCCACCGCGAGGCCGATGCCTTTCCAGATTTGCGTGTCCGGCGCGAAGTAGCCCACCAGCTCGGCGGCAATCGCGAGCAGCAACGCCATCCCCAGGCGCCCGTAGCCTACCGGCCCAAAGGCGTGGTCCTGCCCGTGATCGTGCCCATCATCGGCCGCGTGTTCGGGTGCGGCGCCGGGCTTGCCCTCGGCCAGCGGCTGCGGATCGAAACCTGCCTTGCGGATGGCCGCCACGGCCAGTTCCAGCGCTGGCCCCGGTGCATCGAGCGCCAGGCTGCGCTGCCCGAGCTGGAAGGTCAGCGCCCGAATCCCGCTGATGCCCTCAACGGCGCGCCGAATCTCTGACTCCTCCGCTGCGCAGTCCATCGTCGGCACCCTAAAGCGTGCCCAGCCCGCACCCGGCGGTGGCACTGCGGCGGCAGTTGCGGCAGGCGCAGCGGGCACTTCGCAAGCGCCGCAGGGGGCAAGGCTATCCACTGACGGAGGAGCCCTGTCGGGGGGTACTGCGACGGGTGCAACGGGGTTTTCGGAACGGTTCACGGTGGCATCCTTCAATCGGCAGACTGCATTGAAAACCCTGAAGTCGGTGTAAGGTCAAGCCCTATTCGACATCGAGGGGACACCATGCGCATCGGAAACTTGGCTGAAGCCACCGGCACGCCCGTCGAAACCATCCGCTTCTACGAGCGCGAAGGCCTGATTCCAGCGGCACAACGCAGCGACAACAACTACCGCATGTACACCGCGGCGCATGCCGAGCGGCTGGCTTTCATCCGCCATTGCCGTAATCTGGACATGGCGCTGGACGAGATCCGCTCTCTGCTGCGCTTGCGAGATGCGCCGCCTGAGGACTGCGGCGAAGTCAACCAGCTGCTGGACGAGCACATCGGGCATGTTGCGCAACGCATCCGCGAGTTGCGCGCGCTGGAAAAGGATCTGAAGGCACTGCGGGCACGCTGCAGTTCGCCGCACTCGCTCGACGAGTGCGGCATCCTGAATCAGCTGGACAGTGTCGCTGCCCAAGGCCCCAAGGCAGCAACCCACCGGCACATACGTGGATCGCACTGACCTCGCGGGCAACGACGCCTGAACCTCCGACGCCACGCCGGCGCTCTGACTGCCATGGCCATGACGGCCAGAGCGGCATGAAGCCCGAACATGACGCATCTGTCATCTGCCGGTCCCAGGTCTGTTGGTCACCGGTTTCTAGAGTCCTTGCTGATGCCACCAGCGGCATTGCCAGCCATGCAGCGGCATGGCCGGGAAACATCAGACAAGGACAAGTCATGCAGAAAACCCGACTCTTCGCCGCCATCGCCCTGTGCGGCGTGGCCGCCGCACCGCTTGCCAGCCTCGCCGCCGGCGCAGATACGTTTGCCAACGGGCAGTCCTACTATGGCCAACCGACCTCGCCGCAGGCCGCCACGCGGGCGGTCGATCTGGGATCAGCCAGCAGGATCAACGTCGCCTATGGGGAGTCGGTGACTTTTCGCAGCGGGGGTCAGCTGTTCACCTGGACTTTCAATGGGCTCGACCGTCGTGCGGTCGATGTCACCAAGATCGCCCCGGCAGGCTTCCCCACCAAGCCGCTCGTGGTTTATGTCGGTCTGAACCCGGCCAATCGCAGATAGTGCGCGCTGGCGCGTACATCGACGACGACAGTCCGAGGCGGGAGGCCTTCAACATCGTCTTCTCGATGCCAGTGGGCACGCCGCCAGAGGCGGTGCTTGCGGCCACGGCCGAGGCCGCGCGCGGCCGCCCTGCACGCAATGAAATTCGAGGGCGACCGTTCAACGGGCACGCGAACCGCGCCTGCTCCAATGCGAGATCGAACTCGTAGGCCTAGTCGTTAGCGCGAAGGGCATCGGCGCCCTTCGGAGGCCAGACGATCGCATAACGACTTCGGGTCTGCAAATGGAGTAGCTGGCCCAGTAAGCCCCTTCGAACCGACGGGTGCCAGGTCGCGAACTTCTTCACGTGGCGTCGGCGGTCAAGGGCGAAGGGCGTCGTGAAGAAATTCTGAACCACCAAGACTCGAAACCCGCTGTCCCCGCAGGTCGCAACGTGCTTCGTTAAACTCTCACTTCCATGCGCCGCTCCGCCGTTCTTCTCGTCATGCTGTTCGCCATGCTCTGGCAAACGGTGGCCGTGGCACGCGCCGGCTCGACGATGAACGCCCTTGCCGACATGGAACATGCTTCGCTCCATTGGCAGGAAGAAGGTCACCATCATCATGAGGATGGGTCCTACCACCTGGACGATTCGAACGCTTCGGCACAGCACGTGCTCAGCGATCACTTGAGCGCGACAGCGGCATTCACGGTTACGGCGTCGCACCACTTCCCTCACATTGGTTCGGCCGCTCCCGGCGGACTGCACGAGAGCGTCGTGCCCGACCCCACCCTCGACGGCCTACTCCGGCCGCCTCGGCCCCGCTCCTGACCCGCCTTCACGGCGGGCGTCCACCCATGGACGCCCGGCCCGCCGGACCGGTTCCCCACGCAAGCATTTGTCCGCCCTGGCGTGACTTGAACTATGCGTACGGCCGGCCCCGGCTGTTGAATCGTCAGGAGCATTGTGAGACTTTCCATTTGGCTGTCTGCCGGCATCATCGCGGGCGGTCTGGCCGGCGGGGCCGTCGGGGCCCAGCCTGCCGCATCTCCGGGTAGCCCCCCGGCCGCCCTACCGTCCCCGGCCTATGAAACTGCCGGCAGCATCACGCTTCGCGCCGCCCTGGACGCCGCGTGGCAACGCGCCGTCGCCGCCCGCGAAAGCCAGGGTCAGCGCCGTCGTGCAGAGGCCGACCGAACCGCCGCAGGCAGCTTCTGGGCCGCGCCTCCATCACTGGAACTGAGCCACCGAAACGACCGCCTGCAAAGCAACGCGGGCCGGCGCGAGACCGAAATCAGTGTGGCCGTTCCTCTTTGGCTGCCCGGCCAGAAGGCGGCCCGCGCGGGAACCGCGGACGCTGCGGCAGCACAGGCACTTGCTGCAGAGCAGGTAGCCCGCCTGCGCCTGGTGGGCGAATTGCGTGAAGCGGCGTGGCAACTCGCCGCGTTGCAGGCCGAGGCGGCCCAGGCCGAGATACAGATCCAGGCACTGAAGCAGCTCGCCGCCGACGTGGAGCGCCGCGTGCGTGCTGGCGATCTGGCGCGGGCCGACTTACTGGCCGCCCAGGCCGAGTTGCTGGCGGCGTCCGCGCTTCAGTCCGACGTGAGCCAGCGCCTGCAGGCCGCGCGTGCGCGCTGGACTCTGCACACGGGGCTGGCTGCAACGCCCGATGTGTCCGTCGAGGCCCTCGAAGGGGCCCCTCGTCCGGCCGCATCGCACCTGGAGCTGCAACTCGCCAGCCAGTCCACCGAACTGGCACGCAAGCGCGTGGAACTCATGCGCCATTCGCGGCGCGACGCCCCCGAACTGACTGTGGGCGTACGCCAGGACGTGCCCGGCCGCGCCGAAAGCTCCCAAGGCAGCCTGGTCGTCGGACTGCGCCTGCCCTTCGGCACCGACGACCGCAACCGGCCGCTGGAAGCGGCTGCACTGGCCGAGCTGGACGTGGCCGAGACCCACGAGCTGAGACTGCGCGAACGCCTCGACAGCGACATTGCCGCCGCACGCGATGCGCAGCGATCGGCTGAGGCTCATCTCGACGCCGAGACCGCCCGTGCCCGCCTGCTGCGCGAACGCGCCAGCCTGATCGACAAGTCCTTCCGTGCCGGCGAGACGCCGCTGCCCGACCAGCTGCGTGCGCTCGCTGCCGCATCGCAGGCCGACAGCGCCGTCGCCCGCCAGACCGCCGCACTGGGCCTCGCCCGCGCCCGCCTCCAACAAGCCCTCGGACTCCTCCCATGAACAACCACCTCCAAATCCGCACTCCGATGCCACTGCGCGCGCTTTCCGTCATGGCCCTGGCCGCATTGCTGCTTGTCGCCAATGCGCCCGCCCTTGCCGCCCCTGGCGCCCACGGCCCCAATGGCGAACACCTCGACGGCCCGACCACCATGCGCGCGGCATCGGCCCTGCCGCGTGTCGAAGCCAAGTCGGAAACCTTCGAACTGGTCGCCGAACTGCGCGCCAGCGAACTGGCCATCGTGGTCGACCGCTACGAGTCCAACGAGCCCGTGCTGGGCGCGAAGCTCGAAGTCGAGAGCGGCACGCTCAAGGCGGTGGCTGCGTTCCGTGCGGAGCAAGGCGACTACGCCGTCACCGACGCGGCGCTGTTGAAGGCGCTGGCGGCGCCGGGCGAGCACGGCCTCGTCTTCACGCTCGTGGCCGGCAGCGACAGCGACCTGCTCGACGGAACGCTGATGAGCTCCGCGGGGCGCGTGGCCACCGCAGCGGCGAAGGACGACCACGGGCACGCCCACGGCAACGACGACCACGGCCATGGACACGACCACGAACTGGAGCGCGCCGCCTGGATCGGCGCGGGTGTTGCAGCCCTGGGCCTGATCGGCGGCATCGCCTGGTGGCGGCAGCGGCGCCGCGACGCCGGCAAGATGCAGGGAGGCCTGTGATGACGCGGCTGGAATCGACTCGACCCTGGCTGCGGGCCATGGCCAGCGCCACGGCGCTGGCTGCGAGCGTGCTCTGCGCTTCGCCAACGCTTGCCGCCCCCGGCGCCCACGGCCCCAACGGCGAACACCTCGACGCCCCTGGCGCGGCCGTCAACGCCTCTGGCCTGGCGCGCCTGCCCGATGGCAGCGTCAACGTGCCCAAGATCGCCCAGCGGCGCATGGCCATCCGCACCGTGCTGGCACCCGAGTCCGAAGCCGCAGCCTCGGTCGAGATGCCTGGCCGGGTGGTGATGGACCCGAACGCCAGTGGGCGTGTTCAAGCCGCGCATGGCGGGCGCATCGAGGCCGGCCCCAAGGGGCTGCCCGTCGCTGGCCAGTCGGTGAAGCGCGGCGAGGTGCTGGCGTATGTGCGCCATCACGCCGAGCCCTATGCGTTGGGCACGCAACAGGCCCAGGTCGCCGAACTGAGGGCGCAGCGTGAACTGGCCGAGCAGCGCTTGAAGCGCCTCGAAGGGCTGGAAGGCACGGTGCCGCGCAAGGAGATCGACGCTGCGCGCACGGACGCCAGGAGCCTGGCCGAGCGCGAGCGCAGCATCAGTGGCAGCCTGGTGGCGCGAGAAGCGCTCACCGCACCGGTGAGCGGCGTGATTGCCCGTGCCGACCTGGTGGTGGGCCAGGTCGTCGAGTCGCGCGACGTGCTGTTTGAGGTGGTGGACCCGGCACGCATGCTGGTGGAGGCCACCACCGCCGACGCCAAGGTGGCCGCCCGCGTGGCGGGTGCTTCGCTGCAGGGTGTGCCGGAAGTGAGCTTGCGCCTGCTGGGCGCGTCGCGCTCGCTGCGCGACGGCGTGTTGCCGATCACCTTCGCAGTGAGTGCCGCGAAATCGGGCGCAGCCCTTCCCCTGGCCATCGGCCAGCCGGTCACCGTCGTCGCGCAATCGACGGAGCGCATCAAGGGCGTGGTGCTGCCGGCGCAGGCCGTGGTGCGCAACCCGTCCAACGAGCCCATCGTCTGGATCAAGTCGGGTGCCGAGCGCTTCATCCCGCAGCCGGTGCAGTTCAGGCCGCTGGATGCTGGCACGGTGGTGGTGACTCAGGGGCTGAGCGCGGACAACCGCGTCGTCGTCCAGGGCGCGCCGCTGATCGCGCAGATCCGCTGAACGGGAGCGACCCTCATGTTCAACTGGATCGTTCGCTACAGCCTGCACAACCGCCTGTTCGTGCTGGCCGTCGCGGTGCTGTTGATGGTCTACGGGGCAATAACGGCCTGGCGCACGCCGGTCGACGTCTTCCCCGACCTCAACAAGCCGCTGATCACCGTGCTGACGGAGGCCGGCGGCATGGCGCCGGAGGAAGTCGAGCAGCTCGTCACCTTCCCGCTGGAGACCGCGCTCAACGGCATGCCGGGCGTGACCCGCGTTCGAAGCACCTCCGGGGTGGGCCTTTCGCTGGTCTATGCCGAGTTCGACTGGGGCACCGACATCTACCGCAACCGCCAGCTGGTGGCCGAGCGGCTGGCCATCGTGCGTGCGCAAATGCCCGGCGACATCACGCCGGTGATGGGGCCGGTGTCGTCGATCATGGGCGAGGTGATGCTCGTCGCACTGCCCCTGGTCCCGGGTGATGGGAAGGCACCCGTGGCCACGCCCATGCAGGCCCGGGAGTACGCCGACTTCGTGCTGCGCCCGCGGCTGCTCTCGATCCCGGGCGTGTCGCAGGTCATCCCCATCGGCGGCGAGGTGCGCACGCTGCGTGTGGCGCCCGACACGGCGCGCATGGCGCAGTTCGGCGTTTCGCTGACGCAGGTCGAGCAGGCGCTGAAGGGCTATGCCGCCAATGCCGGCGGCGGCTTCATCGACCTCAACAGCCGCGAGTACCTGATCCGCCACCTGGGCCGTACGAACCGCGCCGAGGACTTGGGCGGCGTCGCGGTGGCCTGGAAGGACGGCCGCGCGATCCTGATGGAGCAGGTGGCCACGGTGTCCTTCGCGGCGGGGCTGAAGCGCGGCGATGCCGGCTACAACGGCCTCCCGGCCGTCGTGATCAGCATCCAGAAGCAGCCCGATGCTGACACGGTCAAGCTCACCGCGCAGATCGAGTCGGCACTCACCGAGCTGAAGCAGGGCCTGCCCAAGGGCATGGCAGAGCCGCGTGTGCTGTTCCGCCAGGCCGACTTCATCAAGGCCTCGATCGGAAACGTCGCCGAGGCACTGCGCGACGGCGCCATCATGGTCGCCATCGTCCTGTTCGCCTTCCTGCTTTCGGTGCGCACGACGGTCATCTCGCTGGTGGCGATCCCGCTGTCGCTGGCGGTCACGGCGCTGGTGTTCCAGTGGCTGGGCCAGTCGATCAACGTGATGACCCTCGGGGGACTTGCCATCGCCATCGGCGAGCTGGTCGATGACGCGGTGGTGGATGTCGAGAACATCCTGCGGCGCTTGAAGCAGAACCGACTGGCTGCGAACCCGTTGTCGGTCCTGGAAGTGGTGCGACGCGCCAGCGTCGAGGTGCGCTCGGGCATCGTCTACGCGACCGTGATCGTGGTGCTGGTCTTCGTGCCGCTGTTCGCGCTGCCAGGTATCGAGGGGCGCCTGTTCACGCCGCTTGGCATCGCCTATATCGTGTCCATCCTCGCGTCGATGCTGGTCTCGATGACGGTCACGCCGGTGATGTGCTACTACCTGCTGCCGACGATGAAGCGCCTGGACCATGGCGACAGCCCGCTGGTGGCCTGGCTCAAGCGCCAGGACACCCGGCTGCTCACCTGGTCCTTCAGCCGAGCGAAGCTGCTCATCGGCCTGGCCGTGCTCGCGGTGGCCGGTGCCGCGGCGACGGTGCCCTTCTTCCCGCGCGCCTTCCTGCCGGCCTTCAACGAGGGCTCGCTGGTGCTGGGCCTGGTGATGCAGCCAGGCACCTCGCTGGTCGAGGCCAACCGGATCGGCGCGGTGGCCGAGACGCTGATCCGACAGGTGCCCGAGGTCACGCAGGTCGGCCGCCGCACTGGCCGCGCCGAGCTCGACGAACACGCCGAAGGCGTGCACTCGGCCGAGATCGACGTGGACCTCAAGCGCAGCGAGCGCGACCGCGAGACCATCATGGCCGACATCCGCGAGCGGCTCTCGTCGCTGCCGGGACAGGCCACGATCGGCCAGCCCATCAGCCACCGGCTGGACCACCTGCTGTCGGGGGTGCGGGCGCAGATCGCGGTGAAGATCTTCGGCGACGACACCGACACGCTGCGCGGCCTGGCCGAAGAGATGCGCGGCAAGCTGGCGACGGTGCCGGGCCTGGTCGACCTGACCGTCGAGAAGCAAGTGCTGATCCCGCAGATCACCGTGCGTCTGGACCACCGCAAGGCGGCGCAGATGGGCCTGTCACCCGGCGAGGCCATCCGTGTGCTGCAAGCGCTGACCGATGGCGCACACGGTGCCGACATCGTCGACGGCCCGCGCCGCTACGAGCTGGTGCTGCGCCTGCCCGACCAGCAGCGCAGCCCGCAGGATCTGGCGCGCACGCTGATCGACACCCCTGCCGGGCGCATCCCGGTGTCCAGCATCGCGACCGTGGAAGAGACCGATGGCCCGAACCAAATCGGCCGCGAGAACGGCCGGCGCCGCATCATCGTCTACGCCAACACCGACGGCGGTGACATGGGGCGGGTGATCGCGGACATCCGGGAGATCATCAAGAAGACGCCCTTGCCACCGGGCAACTTCATCAGTCTCGAAGGGCAGTTCCAGGCCCAGGAGCAGGCCACGCGCCTGATCGCCGGCCTGTCGGTCGTGTCGCTGGCGATGATGTTCCTGGTGCTGTACAGCCGATACCAGTCGGTGGTTCTGGCCGGCATCGTCATGGCCAACATCCCGCTCGCGCTGATCGGTTCGGTGACGGCGATGTGGATCGCGGGTGTGAGCCTGTCGGTGGCATCCATGGTGGGCTTCATCACGCTGGCCGGCATCGCCACGCGCAACGGCATCCTGAAGATCAGCCACTACATCAACCTCGTCAAGTTCGAGGGTGAGAGCTTCAGCCAGGCCATGATCGTGCGCGGCTCGCTGGAGCGGCTGACGCCAGTGCTGATGACGGCGCTGGTGGCGGCCTTCGCGCTGACGCCGCTGCTGCTGGCGGCCGATGCCCCGGGCAAGGAGATCCTGCATCCGGTGGCGGTGGTGATCTTCGGCGGGCTGGTCAGCTCGACGCTGCTCGACACGCTGCTGACGCCGGTGCTGTTCTGGCTGTTCGGCGAGAAGGCCACGAAACGGCTGACCCAGTCCGAGCCCGAATCACCGGACGGCGCGCCAGAAGCCCAGGAAGCCTATTGAGTTGAAACCAGGCCCGGCGGCGCCGCCTGCTCCAGTGCGCCGCACCCTCGAAGGAGATCGAAGAGATGATGAAGAAACTGTTGACCGTGGTCGTGCTGGGCCTGTCGGCGCTGTCGTTCAATGCCGCCTTCGCGCATGGCGGCGGCCCGGCCAAGCACGGCGGCGTGGTGGCAACCGCCAGCGACCTGTCGTTCGAGCTGGTGGGGGCGCCCGATGGTGCCGTGATCTACGTCGAGGACCACGGCAAGCCGATGGCCCCCACGGGCATCAAGGGCAAGCTGACGGTGCTGAATGGCACCGAGAAGTCGGAAGCCGACCTGGTGGTCGCAGGCGACAAGCTCGAAGCCAAGGGCCTCAAGCTGGCCAAGGGTGCCAAGGTGGTTGCCGCACTGGTGACACCCAGCGCGAAGGCGATCACGGTGCGGTTCACCGTGCGCTGAGTTCCGATGCAGCAGTGGCCGGCGATGCCATCGGATGCCGGTGGCCGCACCCTGGTGCTGCTGACCGCCACTCCATGGCTTCACATCCTATCCCCCGGGAGGGATAAGGAGATGATAGGATGTGGGCATGTCTGAAACTGACCTCCACGCCTCGCACGACGCGGTGACCAAGCGGCTCAAGCGTGCCAGCGGCCACCTTCAGAACGTGATCACGATGCTGACGGACGATCGGCCTGCCTGGATGTGGCGCAGCAGTTGCACGCAGTCGAGCGTGCCATGCGGCGGCGAAGAAGCAGTTGATTCACGACCACATCGATCATTGCCTCGACCACGCCGTCGGCGAACCTGCCAAGTCGACGCGGCAGGCACTCAGCGAATTCAAGGCGATCACCAAGTACCTCTGAGCCCTCCAACTCCCAGACCTGTGCCTTCAATGACATCCAGAGCCTCGCACCCGTTGCACCAGCGTCCACGCGACGCAGGTGGCATCGTGCGCCTGGTGCTGAGCTGGCTGCTGGTGGCGGTGCTGGCCGTGGATCTGATCGCATCGCCACTTCACGGCCATCGCCACGACGGAGAGTGGTCGATAGGCGGAGCGCTCTCGGCTTCCGCAGGGCATCGGAACGAACTGCACAGCCCAGACAAGGTGCACGCCGCCACGCCAGCGGATCACGACGCGCCGGAGTTCTCGCATTCAATCTCGCGCTGCGCGGCCAGGTCCAGGCCATGGCCGATGTGCCGTCATCGGATGAAGCCGCCGCCACGCCGTTCTGGTCCGTGACGGCCCAGCGGCCGCTTTCGGTTGCTGCGGCCGCCATCTGGCCACCAGATCGGCACCGGGCCGGTTCCAGTGCCTTCCGAAGCCTGCCGCCCAACGGCAGGGCGCCGCCCCTCCACGCCTGAAGACCGCTGCGGCGCCCTGGCGCCGCACCTGCCAACCCGTTCCTGCCCGGGAGCGAGGCCTTCTGTCCGTGGAGTTCCTATGCCTGCCATCTTTCGTCCCGGCGGCGCCTTGCGCGTCGCTGTCTGCCTGTCCCTGAGCGCCTGGTTGGTGCCGGCCCCGGCAGCTGAACCCAACGCCGAGTTCGCCGTCTCGGCAGCGCAGTTGAAGACGCTTGGCGTCACGCTGCTCAAGCTCGACCAACCCGGCGCCATCGCCGGCATGGCCTACGCGGCCAAGGTGATGCTTCCCCCGGGGCAGGAACAGGTGGTCAGTGCGCCGGTGGCCGGCGTGGTCGACCAGTTGCTGGTCGGTGAACAGCAGGCCGTGAAAGCCGGGCAGCCGCTGCTCCGGCTGAACAGCCCGCAATTCGGCGAGATGCAGCTCAAGCTGCTCGAGGCCGCCAGCCGGGCGCGGCTGTCGCAGAAGACGCTGCAGCGCGAGAAGTCGCTGCTGGCCGAGGGCATCATCCCCGAGCGCCGTGTGCAGGAAGCCGAAGCTGCAGCACAGGACGATGCGGCGCGCCAGCGCCAGGCCGAGGCCGCCCTGCGCCTGGCCGGCATCGACGCCGCTTCCATCCAGCGCATCGCCGCCGGCGGTACGGTGCAGGACGGCGTGGTGGTGCGTGCCCGTGCAGCCGGGGTAGTGCTGGGCATCGATATCAAGCCCGGCCAGCGGGTGCAGGAGGCCGACGCACTGTTGCGCCTGGCCAGCCTGCAGACGCTCTGGCTCGACATCGCGATGCCGGCTGACCGCCAGCCGGCCACGTTGGCCAAGGCCGCGACGATCCAGATTGTCGGCCGCGACGCCGTGGCGATGCCGCTGTCGGTCGGCGCCGTGGTCAGCGACAGCCAGACCGTGACGCTGCGCGCGCGCGTCACCCGCGGCGCCGAACGGCTGCGTCCCGGTGAAGTGGTGCAAGCCAGGTGCCGTTCGCCGCCAACGCCGCGGGCTGGGCGCTGCCGCTGGCGGCGGTGGCGCGGCAGGATGACCAGGCTTTCGTGTTCGTGCGTACGGACAAGGGCTTCGTCGCCCGGCCAGTGAGCGTGGTGTCCAGTGCCGGCGCCTCGGTGCAGGTGGCAGGCGACCTGAAGCCGGGCCAGGAAGTGGCGACCGCATCGGTCATCGCGCTGAAGGCGGCATGGCAGGGCAAGAGCGGGGGTGACAAGTGAACCCCAGCCGCAACCCGCTGCACATGACCGGAGCCCGGCCATGCTGAACCGCCTCGTGCAATTTGCGCTCACGCAGCGCCTGTTCGTCTTGCTGGCTGCCGTGCTGCTGGCCGGCTTCGGCTGGTACGCCTTCCGCTCGCTGCCCATCGACGCCTTCCCCGATGTGTCGAGCACGCAGGTGAAGATCATCATGAAGGCCCCGGGCATGACACCCGAGGAGATCGAAAGCCGCATCGCGGTGCCGATCGAGGTTGAGATGCTGGGCATTCCGAAGCAGCGCATCCTGCGTTCGGTGACCAAGTACGGCCTGGTCGACGTGACCATCGACTTCCAGGACGGCACTGACCTCTACTGGGCGCGCCAGCAGGTGGCCGAGCGGCTGAACAACATCGTCGGCGACCTGCCCTCGGGCATCACCGGCGGCATCGCGCCCATCACCACCCCGCTGGGCGAGATGTTCATGTTCACGATCGAGGCGCCGCAGTTGACGCTGGAAGAGCGGCGCAGCCTGCTCGACTGGGTCATCCGCCCCGCGCTGCGCGCCGTGCCCGGCGTGGCCGACGTCAACGCGCTGGGCGGCAAGGTGCACAGCTTCGAGGTCCTGCCCGACCCCGCCAAGCTTCAGGCGCTGGGCCTGAGCATGGCGCAGATCAAGACGGCCATCGAGGCCAACAACCGCAACGACGGCGCGGGGCGCCTGGGCGAAGGCGGTGAGGTGCTGCTGGTGCGCACCGAGGGCAGCATCAAGACGCAGGACGACCTGCGTGCGGTCGTCGTGGCGCGCAAGGATGGCACGGCCGTGCGCCTGGGCGACGTGGCCGTCGTGCGCGACGGCAGCACCACGCGCTACGGCGTGGTCACCATGGACGGCAAGGGTGAGGCCGTGCAGGGCCTGGTGCTGGGCCTGGCGGGCGCCAACGCGCAGCAGGTGGTCAATGGCGTGAAGGCCAAGATCGCCGAGCTGCAGCCCACGCTGCCGGCGGGAGTGACCCTGAAGGTCTTCTACGACCGCGCCTCGCTCGTCGAGAAGGCCGTGGGCACGGTCTCCAAGGCCTTGCTGGAGGCGACGCTGATCGTGCTGGTGCTGCTGGGGGCATTTCTCGGCAACCTGCGCGCCGCCGTGGCGGTGGCCGTGGTGCTGCCGCTGGCGGCGCTGGGCACCTTCATCCTGATGCAGGGCTACGGCATGTCGGCCAACCTGATGAGCCTGGGGGGCCTGGCCATTGCGCTGGGCATGCTGGTGGACGCGGCCATCGTCGTGGTCGAGAACATCGTTCAGCACCTGAGCCGCGAGACTGCCGGCGGCAAGCTGCCGCGCCTGCACATCGTGCTGCGCGCTGTGCGCGAGGTAGCAGTGCCCGTGGCCGCGGGCGTGCTGATCATCGTCACCGTGTTCCTGCCGCTGCTGACCTTGCAGGGCCTGGAGGGCAAGTACTTCGTGCCGGTGGCGCTGACTATCGTGTTCGCGCTGGCGAGCTCGCTCGTGCTGTCGCTGACGGTGATCCCGGTGCTGGCGTCGTTCCTGCTGAAGAAGGTGTCGCACGACGAGCCCTGGCTGCCACGGCAGCTGCTTCGCCTGTACGAGCCGGTGCTGGCCTGGGCGCTGAAGCGGCAGACGGTGGTCTTCGTCGCAGCAGGTGCCCTGCTGGTGCTGGCCGCGGGTGTCTACACCCAGGTCGGCAAGACCTTCCTGCCCGAGATGGACGAGGGCGACATCATCGTCGGCATCGAGAAACTGCCCTCGGTGAGTCTGGAGGAAACCGCAGCGCTGGACCTGATGGTCCACCAGACGCTGATGAAGAACATCCCCGAGATCACCGGCGTGGTGGCGCGCGCGGGCTCGGACGAGATCGGCCTGGATCCGATGGGCCTGAACCAGACCGACACCTTCCTGGTGCTGAAGCCACGCCCCGAGTGGAGCATGGCGAGCAAGGACGCGCTGATCGACCGCATCCGCGAGGTGCTCGACCAGATGCCCGGCATCAGCTACAGCTTCACACAGCCGATCGACATGCGGGTGTCGGAAATGATCATCGGCGTTCGTGGCGACCTGGCGATCAAGATCTTCGGCCCCGATCTGGCGAAGCTCAACGAACTGGCCGCGCAGATCGAAGGCCTGATGAAGACGGTGACGGGCAACCAGGACGTCTACACGGTCGAGAACGACGGCGTGCAGTACCTGCGCGTGGTGGTGGACCGCCTGGCAGCGGGCCGCTACGGTCTGTCGATCGAAGACGTGCAGGACGCGCTGCGGGTGCAGATCGAGGGCCAGCGCGCCGGCACCGTGATCGACGGCAACCAGCGCATCCCCATCGTTATCCGCGGGCCGGACATCGTGAAGGTCTCGCCGGCCGAGTTCGCCGCGCTGCGCATCGCCACACCCGACGGGCAGAGCGTCCCGCTGGAGACCCTGGCTAAGCTGACGCGCGAGAGCGGCCCGGTGAAGATCGACCGCGAGATGGGCAGCCGCTACAGCGTGGTCATCGCCAACGTCACCGGGCGCGACCTGGTGGGCTTTGTCGATGAAGCCAAGGCCAAGGTGGCGGCCGAAGTGAAGCTGCCCACCGGCTATCGGATCAGCTGGGGGGGTCAGTTCGAGAACCAGCAGCGCGCAGCAGCACGCCTGGCGCTGGTGGTGCCGCTGGCCATCGGCTTCATCTTCCTGATCCTGTTCTCCACCTTCGGCTCGGTGCGGCAGGCGCTGCTGGTTCTCAGCAACATCCCGTTTGCGCTGGTGGGTGGCATCGTGGCGCTGTGGGTGACCGGCGAGTACCTGTCGGTTCCGGCCTCGGTGGGTTTCATCGCCCTGCTGGGCATCGCGGTGCTCAACGGCGTGGTGCTGGTGAGCTACTTCAACCAGTTGTATGCCGAAGGGCACGACCTGTTCACCAGCGTGACGCAGGGCGCACGAAGGCGCCTGCGCCCGGTGCTGATGACGGCGTCGATCACGGCCTTCGGCCTGATCCCGCTGCTGTTTGCCACCGGGCCGGGTTCGGAGATCCAGCGCCCGCTGGCCATCGTCGTCATCGGCGGCCTGATCACCGCGACAGCGCTGACGCTGATCCTGCTGCCCATCCTGTACCTGCGCTTTGCCCATCCACGTGCCGACGCCGTCCTGAGTCGCACCTTTCCGCAGGAGGCCGCCCATGGCTGACTTTTGCCTGACCCTGATATGCCCTCCTACGGTTGAGGAGAAGCTGCTCGATGTGCTGCTGGCCAACGCCGGCAGCGAAGTCTTCACCAGCACGCCCACCCACAGCCACGGCAGTGGACAGCAGCGGCTCAGCGCCACCGAACAGGTGATGGGCCGCAGCCGTGCGATGCAGGTCAATGTGCTGCTGACAAACGATGAGCTCGGGCAACTGCGCCAGTTGCTGCAACGCGACTTCGCCGGCACGGGCGTGCGCTACTGGGCCACACCGCTGGCCTTTGACGGGGAGTTCACATGAAGCGATTTGTACTGGCGGGGATCGGTGCACTGCTGATCGCTGGCCTGGCCGCGGCGCAGGAGGTGGCGACGCCCAAGGACCTGCCACCGACGGTGCAGGCACAGGCCTGGATCGACAAGGACCCGGCCGTCGTCGAGGCGCGGCGCGCATTGGATGCAGCTGGCCACGGCGCAGCCGTTCTGGCAGCCGGGCCCCATGAATGGACGGCCAATGCCAGCACGCAGCGGCGCAACGTGGGCGGCGTCGGCAACACCACCGAGTGGTCGGTGGGCGTGGAGCGTGGCATCCGCATCGGCGGCAAGGCCGGGCTCGACCGCCAACTGGGCGAAGTCGACATCGAGATCGCACGCGCCCGCGTCAGCGAGGCACGGCACGAGGCGGCACGCGCGCTGTCCGACCTGTGGCTGAACTGGCTGGAGGCCCACAGCGCGCAGGCGCTGCTGAAGGAGCAGCTCTCGTTTGCCGAGACCAACCTGGCTGCGGTCGACAAGCGCAAGCGCGCGGGCGATGCATCCGCGCTGGACCTCAGCATTGCGCAGTCCGACCTGGCCGAGGTGCGGCGCCAGGCCAGCCAGGCCGACTCCACCTTGGCCAAGGCAGGTGCGAAGCTGAAGCTGCGCTTCCCCGAGGCCACGCTGGCGCCTGCCGCACTCTCCGACCCGGCCGAGCCGATGTGGCCGGAGGCCCGCTGGCGCGAGCGCATCGTCGCCGAGGCCGACCCGCTGAAAACGGCCGAAGGGCTGGTGCGCCGAGCCGAGCTCACCGCGTCGCGGACCCGCGCCGACAAGGTGCCGGACCCGACTGTGGGCGTGTTCACATCCAGCGAGGCCTTTCGCAACGAGCGGGTGATCGGCATCAGCGTCAGCATCCCGTTCGGCGGGACGGTGCGTGAGCGACGCCTGCAGCAGTCACTGCAAGAGGCCGAAGTCGCACGCGCGGCGCTGGACCGCGCGCGCCAGGGCATCGAGATCGAGATCGCCGAGACGCATGCCGACGCCGTGGGCGGCCTCGAGCGCTGGCGCATCGCTGAACGCGGCGCCGAGGCGGCACGCGAGAGCGCGCGCCTGACCCAGCGCGCCTACACCCTGGGCGAGGTGGACCTGCAGTCGCTGCTGCTCGTGCGCCGCCAGTCGCTGGAGGCGTTGCGCGCCGCCGGCGAAGCGCGCGCCGACGCGCTGCGCTGGAACTATCGCCTGCTGATCGACGCCCACCTGATCTGGAATCACGCCAATGACTGATAGCCGACGTCCCGCTGCGAAAGCCCGCGCATGACCGCGACGCCCGCCCCCGCCCGACCTGCCGCCGCTGAATCGGGCTGGGGCGCGCTGATGACGCGCGAGCGCTGGATCGAAGTCGGTCGCATCCTGCTCACCGGCCTCGCCGCCTTGCTGTATTGGCGGCAGGCCGTGCCCATCGAAGTACTTTGGGCGGCCGTGGCCATTGGCCTGTATCCGCTGGTGAAGACCGGCCTGCTCGATCTGGTGCGCGAACGCAAGATCGGCACCGAGATCTTCGTCACCATCGCCACGCTGGTGGCGATGCTTGGCGGTGAGACGGTGGCCGGTGCGGTGCTGATGGTCATCATCCTGATCGCTGAGTTCATCGCCGAGCTCAACACGGACCGCGCGCGCGCCTCGATCAAGTCGCTGATCGGTTCGGTACCGCAGGTCGCGCTGGTGCGCGGCAAAGATGGCGAGGTCGGCGAACGCAGCGTGCCGGTAGCGGAGCTGCGTGTGGGCGACGTGGTGCTGGTGCGCGCGGGAGAAAAGGTGCCTGTCGACGGCAGCGTGCTCAGCGGCCAGGGCGCGGTCAACGAAGCCTCGATCACGGGCGAGAGCCTGCCCAAGGACAAGCAGACCGGCTCGACCGTCTTCGCCGGCACGGTGCTGGCCAGCGGCGCGCTCGACGTGCGCACCGACAAGCTCGGCGCCGACACGATGTTCGCACGCATCATCACCCTCGTCGAAGACGCCGAGGCGCATCAGGCGCCGGTACAGAAACTGGCCGACCGCGTCGCTGCCTGGTTGATCCCGGTGGTGCTCGTGTTCCTGGTGGGGGTCTGGCTGGTCACGCGCGACATCCGGACCGTCGTCACGCTGCTGATCTTCACCTCGCCGGCCGAACTCGGATTGGCCACGCCGCTGGTGATGATCGCTGCGGTGGCACGCGCGGCGCGCAATGGCATCCTCATCAAGGGCGGGCTGTACCTGGAACTGCTGGCCAAGGTCGACGTGGTGGTATTCGACAAGACCGGCACGCTGACCGCCAACCGGCCTGCCGTGGTGAGCGTCTCGACGCAGGACGCCGCCATCGACGAACGCCAGCTGATGCGGCTGGCTGCCGCTGCCGACCGGCGCTCGGCGCACCCGCTGGCGCAAGCGTCATGGCGCATGCGGCGGCACTCGGCATCGAGGTGCCCGAGCCGCAGCAGTACGAACAGATCCAGGCGCGCGGGGTGAAGGCGACGGTGGAAGGCCGTGCGGTACTGGTCGGCAATCCGGCGCTGCTGAGCGAGGCCGGCGTCGCGCTGCCTTCATCCACGCTGGCCACGGGGGCCACGGCAGCGGCGGACGCCGCGGGCATCGGCAGCAGCACGCCGGTGCACGTGGCCGTGGACGGCCGCTTTGCCGGCATCGTGTACATCGCGGACGCGGTGCGCCCGGGGGCGCGCGAGGCGCTGGTGGCGTTGAAGGCCACCGGCGTCAAGCGCACGGTGATGCTCACCGGCGACAACGCCGCTACTGCGCACGCGGTCGCTCAGCAACTGGGCATCGACGAAGTGCACGCCGAGCTGCTGCCCGAGGGCAAGGTGGGTGTCATCGCCGAATTGCAGAAGCAGGGCCACCGCGTGGCCATGGTCGGCGACGGCATCAACGACGCGCCGGCGCTGGCGCGGGCCGACGTCGGCATCGCCATGGGCGGTGGCGGCACGCAGGCGGCGCTGGAGGCCGCCGATGTGGCACTGATGACCGACGACCTGGCCAAGATCGGGGCCGCCCGCGCCATCGCCCGCCCGCGCCTACCGCACGGTTCAGGAGAACCTGTTCGTCGGCGTGGGCGTGGTGCATGTGCTGGGCATTGCCGCCGCACTGATGGGTTGGATCGGGCCGATCGAGGCCGCGATCATCCACCTCGGACCCGATGTGCTGGTTTTCGTCAACTCGGTGAAGCTGCTGCGGGTGCGTATCCCGGGTGCACGTGAGCCGCGGCAAACCACCTCTCAAGCGCTGATCTCTTTCATTTCCAAGCTCGGAGACACCTTCATGAAGTCGATTCGTCCCCACCTGTTCGCTCTCGTCGCGGGCGCCGCGCTGCTGGCTGGCTGCGCCACTCCGCCGCCGCCAAATCCGGCGGCCGAAATCCCGCACTGCTACAAGACCAACAAAGGCAGGACCATCGCGTGCACCAGCGCGCCAGTCCCCAGTCTGAATGCGGATGCCGACGCAAAACGCTTCGCCCCCGATCCCAGCGCCTTGACGGTGTTTGTGGTGCGCCGCAACTGGGCCGACGGCCGCAACTTCGTGAAGGTCTATTCGGATGGTGGTCCGGGTGTCGAAACCCTGCCCAACACGATGATCCGCCTGAAGTTCAAGCCCGGCGCGCATGTGATCGCCTTCGAGTTCGAGGGCAAGCGCCAGTCCATCACCGTGGAGGGCAAGGCGGGTGACGTGCGTTTCGTGAGGATCGACGGCACCGTCTGGTCCTGGAAGAGTTCCTACGAGTGGGCCGCTGAACCCGAGGCATCGATCCGCGAACGCGCCCTGAAATCCCGTCTCGTCGCCGACGTGACGGTTCGCTGAACTCGGTCCGAAAACAACACACCGCCATCGAGCACGTCATCTGAGCCGTAGCCCGGCGGTCCCGGCGTGAGACCGCACAAGCTGTCCTGCCTGATGATGTTCAAGCCATGAACCGAATGTCAACCACCTTGCCCGCCCTCAGGGGTGGGCTGCTTGCCCTGCTGGCCGCAGCACTGTTCGGCGTCAGCACGCCGCTGGTGCAGCAGTTCGGTGTCGGGCTCGGGGCATTCAGCACGGCGGCACTGCTCTACGCCGGGGCCGCTGCCGTCGGCCTGTTGTCGCGCCAGCGCATCGAACGCGAAGCGCGGCTGCAGCGAAGCGATCTGGCCCGCCTGCTGGCGATGGCCGCGTTCGGCGCCGCCATCGGCCCGGTCGCGCTGGCCTGGGGCCTGCAGAACACGAGCGGCACGAGTGCGTCACTGATGCTCACGCTCGAAGCCCTCTTCACCGCCGTGCTGGCATGGCGTCTGTACCGCGAGACCATGGACGGCCGCGTCTGGACGGCGATGGCCCTGCTGCTGGCAGGCGGGATGGTGCTGGTGCTGGAACAGGGACGCACGGGCGGCGCGCAGCTGTGGGGCCTGCTGGCCGTGCTGCTGGCCACCGCGGCCTGGGGCGTGGACAACACGCTGTCGCGCGCACTCGCGGAACGCGACCCCGGACAGGTGGTAATGGCCAAGTCGCTGCTAGGGGCGACAGCCACGGGTGCGCTGGCATTGGTCTTTGGCGAGCCGCTGCCTTCGGCGATCGCCGCGCTGGCGTTGTTCGCCATCGGCGCCACCGGTTACGGCCTGAGCCTGCGGTTCTACCTGCTGGCACAGCGCGCCTTTGGCGCCGCTCGCACGGGTTCGGTGTTCGCGTTCGCGCCCTTCATCGGCGCGGCGTTCGCGGTGGCGCTGGGCGACCGTTCGGCGAGCGGACTGATGGTGCTGGGCAGCGTTCTGATGCTGGTTGGCGTGGTGCTGCACCTGGCCGAGTCACACGGCCACGAACACGAGCACGAGGCGCTGGAGCACGAACACGCCCACCGCCACGACGACGGGCATCACGACCATGTGCACGACGTGACGCCGGTCGGCGAGCACAGTCACCGGCATTGGCACGAGCCGGCGCGGCACGCCCATCCCCACGTGCCGGATGCGCATCACGCGCATCGGCATTGAACCGAGTCGGGCTGCTCGATCGCGGTGAAGCTGCTTGCCGACGAGGCTCTAGAAGGTCTTCTCGCGATCGATGCGAAGCGCCCACCTGACCAGCAAGATGACTCAGCCTACCGAGTAGCAGGCTCACCCATTGAGCTACCCGACAGCGAGCATGCGCAATCCACACAGGAGGTCGGTCATGGCGCAGAACAGGGTTCAGTACCAGAAGGGGCTGTCGATGCCGGAGGTCTTCGATCGATTCGGCTCGGTGCAACAGTGTGAGGAGCGGGTTCGGGCTTGGCGCTGGCCGAGCGGGTTCGTCTGTCCGCGCTGCGAGCAGACCGGGCAGAGCGAGTTCCGGCGGCACGACCGCCTGTACTTCCAGTGCAGCAGCTGCCGCTACCAGTGCAGCCTGGTCAGCGGCACGATCTTCGAGTCCAGCAAGCTGCCGCTGCCGCGCTGGTTCTTGGCCATGCACCTGATGACGCAGGCCAAGAACAACGTCTCGGCGCTGGAGCTTAAGCGGCATCTGGGGGTGTCCTACCCGACGGCGTGGCTGCTGAAGCACAAGATCATGCAGGTCATGGTGCTGCGGGAGGCTCAGCGGCAACTCACCGGCCGCGTCGAGATCGACGACGCCTACCTGGGGGGCGAGGTCCGCGGAGGCAAGGCGGGCCGGGGCTCGCCGAACAAGGTTCCCTTCGTGGCAGCGGTGCAGACGACGGAGGACGCCAAGCCGGTCGTGATGTGCCTGTCTCAGCGTCCCTTCACCAAGGAGTCGATCCAGGCCTTCGCCGAGAAGTCGCTGGCGGCGCCGGCGACCCTGGTCTCCGATGGGCTGGGCTGCTTCACGGCCGTTCATGGCACCGGCATCCTGCACGAGCACCACATCACCAGTGGCGGTGCGTCCAGTGCCAAGCACCCGTCCTTCCAGGCCGTGAACACGGCGCTCGGCAACATCAAGACCTCCCTGTCAGGCACGTACCACGCCTTCGCCTTCAAGAAGTACGGCCAGCGCTACCTCGGGCAGGTCCAGTACCTCTTCAATTGCCGCTACAGGCTGAGATCCATCCTGATCCGGCTGGCTCGGGACGCCTTTCAAACTGCTCCACGCCCTATCAAGACGACCCGCTCGGCTGAGGCAGCTTGCTGATCAGGTGTGCGCATGCGACGCAGCGGCCGAACCGCTGCCAGGCATCAATTGATGGCGAACGCCAGCACGACCGCCCCGAGAGCGAGCAGTCCGAGCCCAGCAATGAACACCGTTTCGGCGTAACCCTCGAAGCGGCTTCCATGGCGGCGCGACCGCATCGACATGAACGACAGCACGGCACTGGCCAGGAACACCAGCGCGTCCACTGCCATCAGCTTGTCGACCAATACACGCTGAGTGCCCACCGGCCCGAGCAGACTGATGTAGAGCGTCGTGAGGCACACGCCGATCATCGTCGCCGACGTCGGCAGGATGTGCGCCGACAAGCCATTGCCGGCCGTTCGAGCTGAACGGCCGGGCGGCAGGCTGGGCGTCTCCTCGGCTGGCTCGCTCAAGATTTCGACTCGCCAGTGCCTGCCGTCGCGAGGAGGAGCGGCGCGCCCATCATCCGACGCGCACGGGCACGAAGATCTTGTCGCCGTCGCGCTGGATCAGCAGCGCGACCGACTTGTCGGACCTCGCCACGGCCTGCCGCACCTGGTCAATGCTGTTGACTGGCGTGCCGTTCACGGCCATCAGCACGTCGCCCGCCTGCACGCCGGCCATCGCCGCCGGACCGCCCGCATCCTCGATGAGCAGGCCATCCACGCCGGCCTCTCGCTTTTCTTGCGGCTGCAGCGGGCGCAGTGCCAGCCCGAGCTTGCCCTTGCCAGCGGCATCGTCGGCCTTCGCAAGCTGGGCCTTCTTGTCGCTGGCGTCACCCAGCCTGGCCGTCAGCTCCTCGCGCTTGCCCTGTCGCCACACCTCCAGCGTCACCTTCTCGCCGGGCGCAGACTGACCGATCAAGGCCGGCAGGTCGCCTGAGGCGATGATCGGCTGGCCGTTGACCTTGCGGATCACGTCGCCGGTCTTCAGTCCGGCCTGGTCTGCAGGCCCGCCCGCATCGACATTGGACACCAGCGCGCCTTCGGGCTTGTCGAGCTTGAAGGAATCGGCCAGCGTCTGGTTCACCTCCTGGATCGCCACCCCCAGACGGGCATGGCTGGCCTTGCCGGTGGCGACGATCTGGTCCTTGATCTTGGTCGCCAGGTCGATCGGGATGGCAAAGGACAGGCCCTGGTAGCCGCCGGTGCGGCTGTAGATCTGCGAGTTGATGCCGATCACCTCGCCGCGCGTGTTGAACAGCGGACCGCCCGAGTTGCCCGGGTTGACGGCCACGTCGGTCTGGATGAAGGGCACGAAGCTGTCGTCGGGCAGCGACCGCCCCTTGGCACTGACCACACCGGCGCTGACACTGTTCTCGAAGCCGAAGGGCGAGCCAATGGCCAGCACCCATTCGCCGACCTTCAGGTCACCCGAACTGCCCATTGGCACCACGGGCAGGTTCTTGGCGTCGATCTTGAGCACTGCCACGTCCGTCTTCGGGTCCGATCCCAGTACCTTGGCCTGGAACTCGCGGCGGTCGGTGAGCTTGACCGTCACATCCCTGGCATCGCGCACGACGTGGGCGTTGGTCAGGATCAGGCCGTCGGCGCTGACGATGAAGCCCGAGCCCTGGCCCCGCACCGGCATCTCACGCTGGCCCGGCAGACCGCCGTTGGGACCCTGGAAGCGCCTGAAGAATTCGAAGAACGGGTCATTGGGATCGATGCCCTGCGGGCCGCGCCGTTGCGCCGCCGGCGCCTCGTCGGCGTCGTTGATGGCGAGCTTCATGCCGCTGACGCTGATGTTGACCACCGCTGCACCATTGCGCGCGGTGATCTGGGAGAAGTCGGGCGCGCCGACGGCGGTGGGGGTGGCGCCCATCGGCGTCATCATGGACGCGCCGGGCAACGCCGTGGCGGTCGGAGCGGCCGCGCGGGCATGCGTGGCGGACACGAAAGTCGCACCCGCACCGCCCAGCACGCCTGCGGCGACCAGCGCGAGAACCAAGTGGGTCGGGGTCATCGAACGTGTTGTCATGAGAACTCCTGGAAGGGAACAGTGGTTGAACACAGACTCAATGTCAGGCCGGGGACTTAGACAGTTCTTAATCGGTCGGCTCTCGTGACGCCAACACCGCTGCCGATGAGCGATCAACCCGCTTCAGAGCAAGCCTCTGAGCACCCGCTGCAAGCCGGCCTCGAAGGTGCGCGCCAGCCGCGCCACGTTGGCCGCGTGCGAGAACTCCGTCATCAGTGCGGACGGCATCGGCGTCGTGACAGTGGTGACGCCACCCTGGTCGTGCATCGAGATCCGGCACGGAAGGACGTGGGCGAGCCCGGGGTCGATGTCGATGAGTTGGGCGGTCAGGCGCGGATTACAGACCTCGTAGACGCGACAGTTGTGCTCCAGTGACATGCCCTTGGCCTGGAGCAAGCGCCGGAAATCGTGCACCTGCAGGATCCCGAGATCATTGGCGACGATGCTGCCCTCCAACTGCAGGGCGACCTCGTCGAAGGGTCGGTCGCACACCACGGAAAGGGTCGACTCGCCGCGAATGAAGGCCTCGGCCTTCAGCGCCTCGAAGGAGGCGGACTCTTTGCGTTGACGCATCATTTGCTCCTCAGGGCGGGGGTGTCGCTCCTGGTTCCAAGATGGTGGGCGCCGACAGTTAGACAGGACTTAAGGCCAAACTCGGTCTGAGCTGGGACCGATGAGTCGGCCAAAGATTCTGGCAGCGAAGAGATCCGGCGGCGATCGATCAGTCTTGGCATGGCGTGCGCGATTTACTTCCCTGTTCGACGACGCTGCAACCTCAGACCAGCCGCGCCGCATCCAGTACGGACCTGCGCCTTTCGGCCCTGGTCATGTAGACGACCAAGCCGAGGATCACCGTCAGGAACAGCGCGCTGGTGCCGACCGTCCCCAGGCCCAGGCCCCCGTTGCTCGCCGGCTGCGACAGCAGGTCGCCGAACGATGCACCGAACGGACGGGTCAAGATGTAGGCGAGCCAGAACGCGAGCACGGCATTCAGCTTGAACACGAGGTGCGCCAGGGTCACGAGCGCGATGCCGGCGCCGAATGCCATGGCCGAGTACAGGTAGCCGAGCTTCAGCGTCTCGGCCACCAGGTCACCTGCCGCCGTGCCCAATGCGAACGTGAACAGGATGGCGGCCCAGTAGAACGACTCACGGCGCATGGTGAAGATCGAGTGGATCGACAAGGTCTTCTCGACGGCAAACCAGGCGGCGAAAGTGGTCGCCAGAGCGATCGCGAAAATCGTCGTCGTCACCTGCAGCGGCACGCCGAAGTGATCGGTGATGTTGTCGGTGATCAAGGTGCCCACCACGCTGATCAGCACCACCGCGACCCAGTAGATCCAGGGCACGTAGCGGTCCTTGCGGAACTGGCCGACGAGGGCTGCGACGAGCAGCGCTGCCATCAGGATCGAGGTGTTGGTCAGGCCGAGATTCAGGTTGGTGTTCAGGAAGTCCGCCGCCGTCTCGCCGACGGTGGTGGCCATGATCTTGATGACCCAGAAGTACAGCGTGACCTCCGGCACCTTGTTGAGCAGGCGCTCGGCAGACGCGGGTTCGATCTTGTTCATGGGAATGCCCTCTTGGATGCTGAGTGGTGGAGCCAGCCCCTACGCTATCGGGCCATGACTTACCAAGCACTTAACCCGCTGTGGGTTGAGTGCACACAGCATCGAGCAACGCGTCGTCGGGCACGACTTGCGGCGTGACGGCCAGTTGGCGCGTCCGCGTGCGATCAGCCTGCCAGAGGGAAAGTCACGTCGACCCGCAGGCCGCCCAGCCGCTCGGATCGGTCGAGTCGCAAGCGCGCGCCGTGCATCTCGGCAATCGACCGGACGATCGCCAGGCCCAGTCCGCTGCCCGTGGTTTCTGTGCCGGCCACGCGGTAAAAGCGGTCGAGCACCCGCTGCCGGTCGACGTCGGCGATGCCAGGTCCGCTGTCTTCCACCGACAGGCGAATCGCGCCCGCCTCGCGCACGATCTCCAGGTCCACCTTGCCACCCGCCGGGGTGTACTTCACAGCGTTGTCCAGCAGGTTTCGCATCAGGATGCGCAGTGCCTCCGCCTGGCCTGCGATCAGTCCCTCATCGGCCTGCGTCAAGCCGACATCGGTCTGGCGCATTTGCGCTGCGGGCACCGCATCGGCCACGGCCAGACGCGCCAACTCCACCAGAGACACTGGCTCCGGCTTGAGGCCCGTGGCGGCGCTCGCTTGATGCCGGGCCAGCACCAGAAGTTGTTCTACCAGGCGCGTCGCGCGGTCGATGCCCGCGGCCAGCCGACTCACCGCCAGGTCTCTGGCCGTATCGTCGGTGGCGCGCTGCAGCCCCTGGACCTGCAGCTTCAGAGCGGCCAACGGCGAGCGCAGCTCATGCGCCGCATCGGCGACGAAGTTCTTCTGGGCGTCGAAGGCCTCGCGCACCCGGCCGAACAGCAGATTGAGCTCCTGGACCAGAGGCCGGATCTCGTCCGGCAGGTCGAGGTCGCTGACAGCACTCAGGTCGTCGGCCTGTCGATCGGCGACCTGGCGCCGCACCCGTGACACCGGAGCCAACGACAGGCTCACTACCCACCACACCACCAACATCAGCAGGGGCGCCATCACGGCGATGGGCGCCATCGTGCGCAAGGCCAGGGTACCAGCCATCTCGCGCCGCGCCGCCATGTCCTGGGCCACCTGGATGACTTGTGAACGCGACTGCATCGAGAACACGCGGTAAGTGCCGCCGTGGGTCTTGACGTCGGAAAAACCCAGCACGGTACGCTGTGGCAACGCAGCGCGGGGCGCCGACTGAAACACGCGCAGGCCATCGGCGGTCCACACCTGGACCATGAAGTTCAGGTCTTCTTCGTCCTGCGAATCCTCGCCAGGTCCCGCTACCGCATTCGACGGCAGCCCCGATCGCAAAGACAGCGCCATCTGCTGCATGTGGTAGTCGAAGATCTCATCCGCCTCGGCGCGTGCTGCGCGGTAGGCGATCAAGGCCTGGACCACCGCCGTCAGTACGATGGCCGCAAGCAGCAGCCAGAGCAGCCGGGTGCGCAGGGAATGGGAGGGCTGCACGGCCATGCTCAGACCCTGGGAACCATGTAGCCGACGCCACGCACGTTCTGGATCAGGTCCACGCCGAGCTTCTTGCGTGTGCGCGC
>NZ_AZSN01000011.1:0-48193 GCF_000576225.1 Methylibium sp. T29-B
GCAGCCTGCCTGGCCCGCGCCGGCCGAGCCACTGCAGCGCCGCGTGGAGCCCCCGCCCGTCGCGGCAGCGCCCCCGGTCGCCATGGTGTCCACGGGCGGAGCATTGCCGCTGATTTCGACGCCGCCGGCTTCGAACGCCTCGCCAAGCAGATCTTCATCCGCCTCCAGGCAGCCAACGACACGGCCGATCTGAACGACCTGCGCGCTTTCACGACGCCCGAGCTGTTCGCCTCTTTGCGCCTGGACCTGCAGGAGCGCGGCGAGACCTCGCAGCAGACCGACGTGCTCAAGATCGACGCCGAGGTTCTGGACCTGGCCCGTGAGGACGGCCGGCAAGTGGTCAGCGTGCGCTTCCACGGCCTGGTGCGCGAACTGAGCGACGCCGCCGCCACCGATTTCGACGAGGTCTGGCACCTCGTGAAGCCGGACGACGACAGCCGTCCCTGGGCCATCGCCGGTATCGAGCAGCGGCACTGATCGCGTCGAGGTGCGTGGCTGCGGCTACGCTCCAGGGTGTCGACAAGGGGCTGCGGCCCCTTGTCCCGTTCTGGAACCCGAAGAATCCCCTGCACTGCTGCCATGCCCCGCACGATCCTCCTCGCCACCTCGCTGCTCGCCGGCCTGCTGATGCTGCAGGCCTGCGGCACGCCTGCGGCGCGCTCGCCGGCCGCCGGCACGCTGCTGCCGAACGAGAACCTCGTCGTGCAGGGCATCCCGGCCATCCCGGTGTCGCTGGTGCAGCAGGTCGAGCGTTACACGGATTTTCGCGGCCATGCCCTCGCCGACTGGCATCCGGCACGCGACGAGATGCTGGTCTCGCACCGCCCGGCCGGCGCCAACACCGCGCAGCTGTTCCGTGTGCCCGGCCCGTTGGCGGCCCCGGTCGCGCTGACCGACTTCGCCGACCCGGTGACCGAGGCGAGCTACGAGCCAGTGCTGGGCCGCTACCTCGTGTTCTCGCGCAGCCCCGGCGGCAACGAGGCCGAGCAGCTGTATCGGCTCGATGCCGGCAAGCGCCAACCCACGCTGCTGACCGATCCCGACCAGCGCCACGACGCCATCGGCTGGCTGCACCAGAGCGCGCAGTTGCTTTACACCGCGGTACCGCTGGACCGCACCGCCGAGGGCGGCAGCCGCGCAACGCCCACCACCACGCTGTGGCTGGTCGATCCCCTGCAGCCGTCGTCGCGCCGCCGCATCGCCGAGCTGCCCGGCACCGGCTGGTTCGGTGGCGAGATCTCGCGTGACGACAAGCAGTTGGCGATCACGCGCTACCGCTCGGCGACCGATTCGCAGGTCTGGCTGATCGACCTCGCCGACGGCACGCCGACGCAGTTGCTGCCGGCCGTCGGCGAACCCTTGCAGGCCACGCACTTCCCGGTCGGCTACTCGCCGGACGGCGCCTCGCTCTACGTGCTGAGCGACCGCGCCGGCGAGTTCCGCGAGCTGATGCGCTACGACTTCGCGAGCCGCGCGCTGACGCGGCTCACGGCGGCGATTCCCTGGGACGTCGGCGCGGCCCAACTCAGCGACGACGGCGCGCTGGCGGCGCTGAAGATGAACGTCGACGGTCGCGAGGAACTGCGCGTCGTCGACACCCGCACGCTGCGCGAACGAGCGCTCCCCGCGCTGCCGGCCGGCGGCGTGAATGCGGTGCGCTTCCAGCCGCGCACCCACCGGCTCGCGGTGGCGATCGACAGCGCCCAGGGGCCGGGCCGCCTGTTGGCGCTCGACGTCGACCTCGGCACGGTGCAGCCGTGGACACGGCCCCACGTGCCGCCGGGCCTGGACACCACCAGCTTCCCCGACCAGCGCATCGTGCGCTGGACCAGCTTCGACGGCCTGAGCATGTCGGCCGTGCTCAGTCCGCCGCCGGCGCGCTTCACCGGCAAGCGGCCGGTCGTGGTGCTGGTGCACGGCGGCCCCGAAGCGCAAGCGACGATGGGCTTCCTGGGCCGCTGGAGCTACCTTGTCAACGAGCTCGGCGTCGCCATCGTCGAGCCCAACGTGCGCGGTTCCTCGGGCTATGGCAAGACCTTCCTCGCGCTCGACAACGGCATGAAGCGCGAGGACGCCGTCAGGGACCTCGGCACGCTGCTCGACTGGATCGCCACGAAGCCGGACCTCGACGCGGGCCGCGTGCTGGTGGTCGGCGGCAGCTACGGCGGCTACATGAGCCTGGCCGCGAGCGTGCACTTCGCCGACCGCATCGCCGGTGCGATCGACATCGTCGGCATCTCCAGCTTCGTGAGCTTCCTGAACAACACCGAGAGCTATCGGCGCGACCTGCGCCGCGTGGAATACGGCGACGAGCGCGATCCGGCGATGCGCGACTTCCTCGAACGCATCTCGCCGCTGAACAACGCACAGAAGATCCGCAAGCCGCTGTTCGTGATCCAGGGTCGCAATGACCCGAGGGTGCCGTGGACCGAGGCCGAACAGATCGTCGAACGCGTCCGGCAGACCGGAACGCCGGTCTGGTACCTGCTCGCCGAGAACGAGGGGCACGGCTTTCGCCGCAAGGAGAACGCCGACTACCAGTTCTACGCGATGCTGCTCTTCATGCAGGAGACGCTGCTGAAGTCGGCCGGGCGCCAAGACTGACACGACTTCACCGGATTCAGCGACGCCGCGGGCCCCGGCGGGGTCGGAACGCGGCCGGCGTGCGCTCTAATCCGGGCCAGTGCGCGCACTGATCCGGTGGCAAGCTGGTCCACCGTCGGTCTCGCTGTTGCCGTCCGACCGGAGGAGAAAGAATGGGACCCACGAGAATGCGCCGCTTCCTGGCCGCCTGTCTGCTGCTGGCCGCGCCCTGGGCCCAGGCTGGCCTGGTGTTCGCGGTCAACGAAGGCGTGACCTACCGCGTGCCGAACGAGCAGATCGCCGCCAAGTACGCCGCTATCGCGGCCGACCTGGGCAAGCTGCTGAAGCAGCCGGTGACCATCGAGCCCGTGGGCGACTACCCGACGCTGCGCAAGCGCCTGGCCGAGAAGGCCTACGACCTGGCGATGGTGCACCCGGCCCACCTGTCGATCGTCGCCATCAAGCAGTCGGGCTACAAGCTGGTGGTCGTGACCAAGGGCTACGAACAGTACAGCGCCAACTTCCTCGTCAAGGCCGACTCGCCGCTGAAGTCGCTGGCCGACATCAAGGGCCTGCGCCTCGGCGCACCCGACGAAGACTCGATCACCTCGTGGATGGTGCGAGCCTCGCTGCGCGACGCGATCGGCGATCCCAAGGGCGTGGCCTTCACCTACACCCGCTACCAGGACGCGGTGCCCTTCTTCGTCGAGAACAATCTCACCCACGTCGGTGCGACCGCAGCGTCATCGGTCATCAAGGCCTGGCAAGCCAAGGGCGGCAAGGTGCTGTTCAAGTCCAAGCCGGTGCCGATCAAGCACGTGATCGCGAGCCCCTCGCTCAGTGCGGAGCAGGTCGGCATCGTGCGCGATTACCTGCTGTCGCTCGATGGCAGCGAGGACGGCCGCAAGAAGCTCGAACCGACCAAGTACCAGGGCTTCGCCACCTACGACGAAGCCGCGATGCTCGCCATCGGCAACTGGCTGGGTCTCTGACCCGAGCCACGGAGGTGACGCCAGCCGACGACCCGTTGGTGGGGCCCGCACCGCCGGCGCTCTACCGCGACGAGGCCCTGCTGGTCGTCGACAAGCCACCCGGCTTGCTGGCCGTGCCCGGACGCGGCCCGCTGAAGCAGGATTGCCTGGCGGCCCGGGTGCAGCGCGCCTGGCCGGACGCCCGCGTGGTGCATCGGCTCGACGAGGCCACCTCCGGGCTGATGGTGTTCGCGCTGGGCGTCGAGATGCAGCGACGCCTGAGCCGGGCGTTCGAGCAGCGTGAAGTCGAGAAGCGCTACGTCGCCGTGGTCGCAGGCCATGTCGAGCCGGCCGCGGGCCGCATCGACCTGCCGCTCGGCGCCGACTGGCCGAACCGGCCGCGCCAACAGGTCGATCACGCGCGCGGCAAACCCGCGCGCACGCACTGGCAGGTGCTGTCCTACGACACGAGCGGCGATTCGACCCGCCTCGAGCTCACGCCCGAAACCGGCCGCACGCACCAGTTGCGCGTGCACCTGATGGCCATCGGCCACGCCATCCTCGGCGACGCGCTGTACGCACCGCCGTCGATGATGGCCCGATCACCGCGCCTGCTGCTGCACGCCAGCGCCCTGGCCTTCGCGCACCCGATGCCCGGCCGGCCGGCGCTCGCCTTCGAGTCGCCGCCGCCGTTCTGACCGAGGCGCCGCCAGGAGCGGACCGCTCAGGCCTTCTTCGCGTAGGCGCTGCACCACCCTGCTGCGGCCACCTGCTTGCCGGCGAACAGCGGGCAGTTGCCGGCGGCGTCGCCCGCCTTGCCCTGGAACAACTGGCAGTTGCCGCATTTTTGCCCGGCGGCGTAGGTCTTGAACTTGGCCTTGTCGGCCTTCGTCGCGTCTTCCACATAGCCCAGCGCCACGGCCTGCGGATCCTTCTCGCTGACCTTGGTCTGCGCTTGCGCATGGCGTCCTGCCCAGGCGGCCAGGCCGGCTGCGGGTATCCACTGGATGAACTGGCGTCTGGCTGTCATCGTCGTCTCCTGCTGAGGGTCGGGTTGCACGGATCGCCGGATGCGCGGGCATCCGATCGACGCTGCATGCTAGGCAGCCAAGGCTGACATCTCGGCGACGCGAGTGCAAAGCCCTGCGCGCGCAGCCGAACCGAGAATCGATCGCGTTCCCGAGCCCGACACGATCAAGCGCTTCCCGCGCCTTCCGCGGCCAGCAGCCGCACGCGCGCGCCGCTCACGGCGACCACCTGACCGGCCCGCAGCTTGGCGCCGCGCCGCAGTTCCTCGCGGCCGTCGACCTGGACCTGGCCGGACTGGATCAGTTGCTTGGCGGCGCCGCCGCTGTCGGCCAGTCCCGTCGCCTTGAGCAGCGCGTCGAGCGTGATGAACTCGCCGCGCAGTGCGAAGTCGAGCTGCTGCAGCTTGCGCCCGCTCATGCGAACCGCACGCGCGCGGCGCCGGACTGCAGCCGACCGATGGATGCGGCCGCCGCGAAGCCGGCGCGCCAGAACGCGGCCAGCACCGCGTCAACGGCGCCCGGCGCACACGACACCAGCAACCCGCCGCTCGTCTGCGGATCGCTAAGCAGCGCACGCTGCCAGGGCTCGACCTGCGGGCCGAGATCGACGTGGTCGCCGTAGCCGGCCCAGTTGCGTGCCGAGGCGCCGGTGACAATGCCTTCCTGCGCGAAGCCTCGCGCGATGTCGATCCACGGCACGCTCGCCAGGTCGACTTCGGCGGCCAGTCCGGAGCCACGGCACACCTCCAGCAGGTGGCCCGCGAGGCCGAAGCCGGTCACGTCGGTCATCGCGTGCACGCCGTCCAGCGCACCGAGTTCGCTGCCCACGCGATTGAGCTGCGTGGTGAGGCGCAGCATCTCGGCATAGCCGGCCGCGTCGAGGCGGCCCTTCTTCAACGCCGCCGACAGCACTCCCACGCCGAGCGGCTTGCCGAGCACCAGCACGTCGCCCGGCCGGGCGTCGGCATTGCGGCGCACGCGCTCGGGGTGCACCAGGCCCAGCGCGACCAGGCCGTAGATCGGCTCGAGCACGTCGATCGAGTGTCCGCCGGCGATCGGGATGCCGGCCTCGCGGCACACGCTCGCGCCGCCCTCCAGGATGCGGCCGATCACCGCGGGCGGCAGCTTGTTCAGCGGCATGCCGACCAGGGCCAGGGCCAGGATCGGCGTGCCGCCCATCGCATAGACGTCGGAGATCGCGTTGGTGGCCGCGATGCGGCCGAAGTCGTAGGGCTCGTCGACAATCGGCGTGAAGAAATCGGTGGTGGCCACCAGCGCCTGGTGCTCGTTGAGTCGGTAGACCGCCGCGTCGTCGGCTGTCTCGGTGCCGACCAGCAGGTCGGGTGGGATCAGCCCGGCCGGGGCACGCGACAGGATGTCGGCCAGCACCCCGGGCGCGATCTTGCAGCCGCAGCCGCCACCGTGGGAAAAGGATGTGAGTCGGATGGATTCCATGATGCAAGTGTCGATCAAACCGAATCGGGCGGCCCGACGGTGAGCCACTGCCCGACCACCGTCGACGACCTCGCCGGCTTCGACACCGTGATCGACGTGCGCTCGCCGGCCGAGTTCGCGCTCGACCACATCCCGGGCGCGATCAACTGCCCGGTTCTCGACGACGAGGAGCGCCGCGTCGTCGGCACGCTGTACGTGCAGGTGTCGGCCTTCGAGGCACGCAAGCTCGGCGGCGCGATGGTCGCACGCAACATCGCACGGCATCTGGACACGGCTTTCCACGACCGGCCGAAGGGCTGGCGACCGCTGCTCTACTGCTGGCGCGGCGGCATGCGCAGCGGCAGCTTCGTGACCTGGATGCGCTTGGTGGGCTGGGATGCCCAGCAACTGCAGGGCGGCTACAAGGCCTGGCGCGCGCATGTCATCGCGCGCATCGCGGCGCTGGCGCCGAGCTTGCCGCTGCGCGTGCTGTGCGGGCCGACCGGCAGCGCCAAGACACGTGTGCTGCAGGCGCTGGGTGCGCTGGGCGAGCAGGTGCTCGACCTCGAGGCGCTGGCCGCACACCGCGGCTCGGTGCTCGGCGCACTGCCCGGCATGGAGCAGCCGTCGCAGAAGGCCTTCGAGACGCAGCTCGCGGCGGCAATGAAGGGCTTCGACCTGACGCGCACGATCTGGGTCGAGGCCGAGAGCCGCAGAATCGGCCGCATCAGCCTGCCCGACGCCCTGCTGGAACGCCTGCGCGTCAGCCCGGTGGTGCAGATCGATGCTACGCCCGACGCCCGCCTGGCCTACCTGCTGCGCGACTACGCCTGGCTCGGCGACGACCCGCAACGCCTTGCCGACAAGCTCGGCCTGCTCAAGGGCATGCTCGCCAACGAGACGCTGGCGCAGTGGCAGGACTGGGCGATGGAGCGCAATCTGCCGCCGCTGTTCGCGGCACTGATGACACAGCACTACGACCCGCTCTACGCCCGCTCGCAAGGCCGCCACTTCGAGAAGCTGAGCGGAGGGCGGCGCGTCGGGACGGACGATCTCTCCGAGGCCGGCATTGAAGCGCTCGCGCGGCGCATCGCCGCCGGCTGACTCAGGGCTCCAGATCGACCAGCGGCAGTTGCTCGAGAAAGGACGCGATCGCGCCCTCTCCACTCAGCGCGTCGAAACGCGTCAGATCCCGGCCATCGTCGAGCATCAGGTAGCCCAGGCGCCAACGCGCGAACCGCCGTTCACCCTGCAGCGTAGCGTGGTGCAGCACCTTCAGTTGCTCATGACGCGGGTCGACCATCAGGCGCTCGATCAGCGCATCGATCGTGCCCACCTCGCCCTCCACGTACTGGCAGACCTGGGCCCCGTCGAACACCAGCACACCGGTGATCGACTGTTCGGCATTCAGCTGCCGCGCCTCGGCCACCACCACGGCGATCGTTTCGAAGGGCTTGTCGCCGCGGACCTGACTGAGATACAAGAACTGCGACAGTGTCGTCATGGAGGAGAGATTCCGGTTCAGGTGGAAGTGAGGCGCGCAGCACGATAGAACACACCATCAGCCTTCACAATGTCAATTGACACTCGCCGGAGTTCCCTTGCCGCCCTTGCCCATCACGCCGATCGCCACCCGCCCGCCGCCGGCCGCCTGCGCCCAGTGCCCGCTGCGGGCTCTGCCGGCGTTCTCTCCGGTCAGCGCGAAGGAATTGGCTTATATCCAGAGCTTCCGCCATGGCAGCGCGGCTTTCGCCGCCGGACAGGACGTGCTGGCCGAGCATGCGACGAGCGAGTGGCTCTACACGGTGTTCTCGGGCTGGGCCTTCCGCTTCAAGACCCTCAGCGACGGGCGCCGCCAGATCCTCAATTTCCTGCTGCCCGGTGACTTCATCGGCTTGCAGGAGCAGTTCGCCGACGGGGCTCCACACGGCGCCGAGGCCCTGACCGAACTGCAGTTGTGCCGCTTCCCGAAAGCCGAGTTGTGGTCTCTGTACCGCGAGTTCCCGAGCCTCGGCTACGACCTGACCTGGCTGGCTGCGCGCGAGGAGAACCTGACCGACGAGACGCTGCTGTCGGTGGGCCAGCGCAGCGCGGCCGAGCGGATCGCGATGCTGTTGATCCATCTGTACCGGCGCGCCGAGCGGGTGGGCCTCGTCGAGGGGGCCGCCGTGGCCTTTCCGGTCACGCAGCAGCACATCGCCGATGCGCTGGGCCTGTCGCTGGTTCACACCAACAAGACACTGCGCCGCCTGCACAGGCTCGGCCTGCACGAGATCGCCGACGGCCGGCTGCGACTGCTGAACCGCCACGCCCTGCAGCGCCTGGCCGACTATGCAGAACGGCCGATGCGAACGATCCCTCTGATCTGACCGCGGGCCATGCCGGTCGTCGGCGCAGGGTTCACGGGTGTGGCATCGGTGAAACGGATCGAGGCTCCTTCGCCCACATGGGAAACGATCAGCTACACTCACCTTCGTAGATATACACAAGATCGCGGTTCTTAGGTGTTTGCTCAATCCGGTCGATGGTTCTCGTCGACTGTCTGGTTTGTCTCCCCCAGGTAACGTTTCTTGAGTGTCTCTGCATGAGCACGGCATGTTGCCGTGCCGTACTTTTTGATCGACAGGAACGTATATGAGCGTGCAAACCGGCACCGTGAAGTGGTTCAACGAAGCCAAGGGCTTTGGATTCATCGCCCAGGACGGCGGTGGCGCCGACGTCTTCGCGCACTTCCGCGACATCCAGGGCAACGGCTTCAAGACGCTGCAGGAAAACCAGCGCGTCGAGTTCGAAGTGAAGCAAGGCCAGAAGGGCCCGCAAGCTGCGAACATCCGCCCGCTGTAATCAGCGAGTTCGGTGCTCCACTCAAGACGCGGCTTCGGCCGCGTTTTTTGTTGTCCGCCCGCGTCTGCATCCTAGAATCGCGCCCCCTCGCCAGACGCCACCATGCCCGGACCGACCCTTTCCTACTGCGCGATCGATTTCGGCACCTCGAACTCAGCCATCGCCATTCCCGCCGACCACGGCAGCAGCCGCCTGGTCGAACTGGAGGCCGGCGAGTCCACCATGCCGACGGCGGTGTTCTATTTCGCCGAGCACGAGCCGCTCGCACCCGGTGCCGAGCCACCGCGCGCCTTCGGCCGGGCCGCGATCGCGGCCTACGTGGACGGCTACGAAGGCCGCCTGATGCGCTCGATGAAGAGCATCCTCGGCTCCAGCCTGGTCGAGCAGACTACCGATGTCGGAGGCGGTCATGCGGTGAAGTTCCTCGACGTCATCACCGGTTACCTGCGCCACCTGCGACATGCCGCCGAAACCGCCCTCGGCGCGCCGATCACGCAGGCTGTTCTGGGGCGGCCGGTGTTCTTCGTAGACGGCGACGCGACGCGCGATGCGCAGGCGCAGGCTTCGCTTGAAGCCGCAGCGCGCGCGGTAGGTTTGCGCGACGTGGTGTTCCAGTACGAGCCGATCGCGGCCGCCTTCGACTTCGAGCAGCAGGCGACGCGCGAGCAATGCGTGCTGGTGGCCGACATCGGCGGCGGCACCTCGGACTTCTCGGTCGTGCGCGTCGGCCCCGACCGCCGCGACCGGACCGATCGCAAGGACGACATCCTCGCCAGCCACGGGGTGCACATCGCCGGCACCGACTTCGACCGGCGCATCGAGCTCACCGGCATCCTGCGCGAGCTCGGCTACGGCGCCTCGGGCCCCGCACGAGGCGACCAACCGCCGCGCGAGGTGCCGAGCGCGGTGTACTTCGACCTCGCGACCTGGCACCTGATCAACACCGTCTACCAGCCGGGACGCGTGGCCGAACTCAAGAACATGGCGGCCTTCTACGCCGACCCGCGCCACCACCGGCGCCTGCTGCGCACGGTGAGCGAACGGCTCGGGCACGAGCTGCTGGCGCGTGCCGAGGCGGCGAAGATCGCGGTCGCCGACGGTGCCGACACGCAGATCGACCTGGACCTGGTCGAACGTGCGCTGAGGGTCCCGCTCAGCGCGCCGCAGGCGGCCGAGGCGATCGACGGCGATGTGGAGCGCATCGTCGAGGCCGCGCGGCAGACCGTGGTGCAGGCCGGGTTGACGGCGGCATCGGTGGACGCGCTCTACTTCACCGGCGGGTCCACCGGCCTGCGGCTGCTGACCAAGCGCCTGGCCGCGAGCTTCCCGGCCGCACGCGCAGTGCGCGGCGACCGGCTCGCCAGCGTCGCCACCGGGCTGGGCCTGCACGCGCAACGCCGGTTCGCCGTGGCCCGCTGAGGTTCCACGCCACCACTAACATCGCCCGCATGCATTCCGACGACCCGTCCCCCCTGGCCCGGCCCGCCTCCTGCACCGAACTCTTCACCGCCTTCACCGGCCTCGCGCTCCAGGGCTTCGGTGGTGTGCTGGCGGTGGCTCAGCGCGTGCTGTGCGACGACAAGCGCTGGCTGAGCAAGGGTGAGTTCCTCGAGGCCCTCGCGCTCGCGCAGGTGCTGCCCGGGCCGAACGTCTGCAACCTCTCGCTGATGGTGGGGGACCGCTACTTCGGCACGCGTGGCGCTTTCGCCGCGCTGGCCGGGATGATGGCGGTGCCGCTGCTGATCGTGCTGGCGGCCACGATGCTCTATGCGCAATTCGCCACCCATCCCTGGTGGCCGGTGCCCTGCGCGGCATGGGGGCCATCGCGGCAGGCATGATCATCGGGACAGCCTGAAGCTGGCCGCACCGCTGCGCAGCAGCCCGCTCGGCCTGCCAACGCTGGCGGCGTTGGCCACCGCCTGCTTCGTGGCCGTGGCGCTGCTGCGCTGGCCGCTGGTCTGGGTGCTGCCGGCGCTGGGCCTGCTGGCCTGCGCGCTGGCATGGCGGCGGCTGCGGACCTCGGAGACGCCGTCGTGACGCTGCCCGAAGGCTCGGCGCTGTTGGCGCTGTTCGGCCACTTCCTGCTGCTGTCGCTGCTGTCGATCGGCGGCGCCATCACGGTGGCGCCGGACATGCACCGCTGGATGGTCGTCGAACAGCAGTTGCTGAGCGATCCGCAATTCACGTCGTCGATCGCGATAGCCCAGGCGGCGCCGGGCCCGAACGTGCTGTTCGTGGCGCTGCTCGGCTACCAGGCGGCCGGGTTGCTGGGCGCGGCGGCCACCCTGCTGGGCATCATGCTGCCCTCGGTCACGCTGGCGCTGCTGGTCAACCGCTGGGGGCACACGCGGCAGGATTGGCGCTCGGTGCGCGCCTTCAAGGTCGGCATGGCGCCGATCACGCTGGCGCTGATCGCCGCCACCGGCTGGCTGCTGGCCGCACCGCCGAGCGAGTGGCGTTCCCTGCTGGCGACCGCCGTCGCCGCGCTGCTGGTCTGGCGCACGCGGCTGCACCTGCTGTGGATGATCGCGGCCGGCGCGCTGCTCGGCCTGCTGGGCTGGATCTGACCGCCCGGCCCGCACGGACGACGCGCCGCGTGCACACTGTCCGCACTCCCCGCCCTGCCGTTGCCTCATGATCACTGTCCTTCACAACCCGGCCGCCACGCGCTTCGAAGCGAGCGTCGACGGCCTGCTCTCGGTCGCCGACTACGCCCTGCGCGGCCACGTGATGACCCTGCACCACACCTTCGTGCCGACCGCGCTGCGCGGCCGCGGCGTGGCCGCCGCGCTGGTGCAGGAAGCCCTGGCGCATGCACGAGCGCAGGGGCTCAAGGTGGAGCCGTCGTGCTCCTACGTCGCGAGCTACATGCGGCGCCATCCGGAGACGCAGGACCTGCATGCCTGAGCGCTTCGCTCGTGCTGCACCGCACCACGAAAAGCGGGCCCGGCATTCGGCAACTCGACGCGACTTCTGACCGGAATGAGGGGGTCGCATCCCCCAATCACGGCATATGCCTGTCATCTTCCCTGCCGACAATCAGAACCGTTCGATGGCGATGGAGGGCAACGCCCCGTCGACTCTCCGCGGCCACCGGACAAAGGGTCGAGCTTCCGGGCCCCGGGCCCCCTGCGGGGGACCCACCAACAGGAGCACCAACAACGAAGCCCCTGCCCCGCGGCAGGGGCTTTTCCTTTGGGGGCGACGCGCCGGAGCGGGCGTTAGCATGGCCACGAAGCCCTTCGACCGGAGCCGCACGATGTGCCCGCGTGACGCCCTGCTTGCTGCCGCGATCGCCGCCCACGCCGGCGCTTACGCGCAACCCTGCCCCAGCGACACGGCGCCACGCGACGCCGAGGTGCTGCTGACGGCCCAGGTGGCCGACGGCCGCGCTCGCGACCTCAAGCGCAGCGACCTCGAGTCGCTGCCGCCGCGCCAGGTCAGCCTTCGCCGCGCGGTCGAGCGCGAAGGCGCTCGCGACGAGCAGATCCTGAGCTACGGCGGCTGGCTGCTGCGCGACGTGCTCACGCTTGCCGGCTTCGACGAGGCCGGCCGTCGCGACACGCGCACCTGGGTGGTCGAGGCCACGGCCACCGACGGCTACCGCGCGGTGTTTTCCTGGGGCGAGCTCTACAACAGCGCGCTCGGCGAGCAGGTCTACGTGATCGGCTCGCAGGACGGTCGCGCGCTCGACGTCACCGCCGGTCCGCTGGCGCTGCGCTCGCTCGCCGATCAGCGACCCGGGCCGCGCCACGTGCGCAACCTGTGCGCGCTCGCGGTGCGGCCGTTGCCCGCACGCTGACCCGCCCATGCGCACCGCGTTGCGGCTCGAGCCCGGCGACGACCTGCGGCGCCGTCTCGAGGCGCTGACAGTCGAGCGCGGCTGGCCGGCCGCCTTCGTGATCGCCGGCATCGGCAGCCTGCGCATCACCGCGCTGCGGTTGGCCGAAGCGACCGAGCCGCTGCAACTGGAGGCACCGGTCGAGATCCTGAGCCTGTGCGGCTCGCTGTCGCCCGCGGGCGCCCACCTGCACATGAGCATCGCCGACGCCCAGGGCCGCGTGCTCGGCGGCCATGTAGCGCCCGGCTGCGAGGTGCGCACGACGGTCGAGCTGCTGGTCGAGGTGCTCGAAGACCTGCGCTTCGAACGCATGGCGGACGCCCGCACCGGCTATCCAGAGCTGCGCATCACGCCGCGCTGAAACCGTCCTGCATTGCGCTGTCGCCTTGGCGACAGCGCACCATTCAGCCTGCCTTCAGCTCGGCGACCTCCAGACCTGCGATCTTCTCGCCGCAGCCCGTGACAACGCCACGGGCCTTCCGCGTCCGGTGCGGTGACTGATTGGAGTTCGCGATGGTTTGGCAGCAGGTCTACAACCCTTTCGACAGCATGCTCGTCTCGACGCTGCTGGCCGCCGTGCCGGTGGCAGTGATGCTGATCGGCCTCGGCTTTCTGCACCTCAAGGCCCACATCGCCGCGGCGGCCGGCCTGGCCAGCGCGCTGGCGATCGCGATCCTCGCCTTCGGCATGCCGGCCGGCATGGCCGGTCGTGCGGCGCTGCTCGGGGGGCTGACCGGCCTGCTGCCGATCGGATGGATCGTGCTGAACATCATCTTCCTGCACCAGCTGACCGAGCAGAACGGCAGCTTCAAGGTGCTGCAGGACTCGATCGCCGGCATCACCGAGGACCGCCGCCTGCAGTTGCTGCTGATCGCGTTCGCGTTCGGCGCCTTCTTCGAGGGCGCCGCGGGCTTCGGCACGCCGGTCGCGGTGACCGCCGCGATCCTGATCGGCCTGGGCTTCTCTCCGCTCGCGGCCTCCGGCCTGTCACTGATTGCGAACACCGCGCCGGTGGCCTACGGCGCGCTCGGCACGCCGGTCATCACGCTGGCCAAGGTGCACGGTTACGACGTGCTGGCGGTGTCGGCGATGATCGGCCGACAGCTGCCGTTCTTCTCGCTGCTGGTGCCGTTCTGGCTGATCTGGGCCTTCGCCGGCTGGCGCGGCATGAAGCAGATCTGGCCGGCGGTGCTCGTCACCGGCGTGAGCTTCGCGGTGCCGCAGTTCCTGGTGTCCAACTACATGGGCCCGGAGCTGGTCGACGTGATCGCCGCGATCTGCTCGATGACCGCGCTGGTGTTGTTCCTGCGCGTCTGGCAGCCGTCCGAGATCTGGACCTCGGTGTCGCTGAAGGGTCACGAAAAGGACGGCGGCGAAGCGCGCGCCGCCACCGCACCGACCCGCCATGCGCGAGCGGACGTCGTGAAGGCGTGGACGCCCTGGGTCATCCTGACGGCCTTCGTGTTCGTCTGGGGTCTGCCAGCCACCAAAACCTGGCTGAACGGCATCTTCGCTCCCAAGTTCCCGATCGAGGGCCTGCACAAGCTGATCGAGAAGATGCCGCCGGTGGTGCCCAAGCCGACCGCCGAATCGGCGGAGTACGTGTTGGGCCTGCTGTCGGCGACCGGCTCGGGCATCCTGCTGGCCGCTGTCGTGGGCGGCCTCGTGATGGGCTATGGCATCCCGGCCCTGGTCCAGGCCTACGGCCGGACGATCTGGCTGGTGAAGTACTCGTTGCTCACCATCGTGCTGATGCTCGCGCTCGGCACGCTCACCCGCTACTCCGGTCTCGACACCACGCTGGGTCTGGCCTTCGCGTCGACCGGCGTGTTCTATCCGTTCTTCGGCACGCTGATGGGCTGGCTGGGTGTGGCGCTGACCGGTTCGGACACTGCCTCGAACGTGCTGTTCGGCGGCATGCAGAAGGTCGCGGCCGAGCAGCTGGGCCTGAGCCCGAACCTGATGGGTGCGGCCAACAGCTCCGGCGGCGTGATGGGCAAGATGATCGACGCGCAGTCCATCGTCGTCGCCTCGACCGCGACACGCTGGTTCGATCACGAAGGCGACATCCTGCGCTACGTGTTCTTCCATTCCATCGCGCTCGCGAGCCTGGTCGGGATCCTGGTGACGCTGCAGGCCTACGTGTACCCGTTCACGCTGATGGTCGTGAAGTGACGTGCCGCCGCAGACGCGGCCGGAGCAGACCGTGACCCGGCTCGCGACTTGCATGCGGCGCACGCGTGCTGACCCCACCCCGTCCGTTCGAGCCTGCGGCGCCGACGATCCTCGACATCGAAGCGTCGGGCTTCGGCCGCGGCAGCTACCCGATCGAAGTCGGCTTCGTGCTGCCCGACGGCCGCGCCTGGTGCTCGCTGATCCGGCCCGAGCCGGACTGGCTGCACTGGGATCCGCAGGCCCAGGCCCTGCATCACATCCCGCGCGAGCTCGCGCAGCGACACGGCCGCAGCGCAGCCGAGGTCGCCGGCTTGTTGAACCAGCGCCTGAACGGCCGCGTCGCCTACTGCGACGGCTGGGCACACGACTACCCCTGGCTGGCACGCCTGTACGACGCCGCCGAGCTGACGCCGAGCTTCCGACTGGAACACCTGCTGAGCCTGCTCGACGAAGACCAGGCCCGACGCTTCGATGCCCTGAAGCGCCAGGTCATCGCCGAGTCCGGACAGCAGCGCCACCGCGCCAGCACCGACGCCCGCATGCTGCAGCTGGCACTGCGCCGACTTCGGCCCGCATCGCTGCGCCGGCGTTGAGCTGAAGGCCGCCGCGCCCCAGAGCCGACTCGTCGGGCAGCCCCGCAGGCCCTAGCATGCCGGTCATGGAGATTCCCGAACCTGCCTGGCGCGCACGGCTCCGCACCTGGTCCGCCAGCAGCCGTCTGCTGGTCTCGGCCACGCTGGGCGGCGGGGTCGCAACCGCGTGCCGGATCGCGGACTTGCCGTGGGTGGAGTCCCTGCTGGTCGGCTGGTGCGGCTTCGCCCTCCTCTCCCTGTTGTTGTCGGGGCTGACGCTGGGCCTGCACGGCGACATCCCACGGCCCGACGAGGTGGCTCGCAACGACCAGAGCAGCACCGCGATGCTGGTGGTCGTGCTGCTCGGCTGTGCGGCCAGCATCACCGCGATCGGTGCGCTGCTGCTGACCAGCCGGGATCTACCGGCCGGCGAACGCTGGCCGCACGGCCTGCTGGCGGTGGTGGCGATCGCGCTGTCGTGGCTGCTGATCCACGTGCGCTTCGCCTTTCACTACGCCCACCGCGATCTCGAGGCACGCCCCGCGTCGAAGGGCCGGGCCGCGCTCGACTTCCCGGGCACGCCCGAGCCCGACTACCTGGACTACCTGTACTTCTCGTTCGTGATCGGCATGACCTCGCAGGTCTCCGACGTGACGGTGCACACGCGGGCGATGCGTCGCCTGGTGCTGTGGCACAGCCTGCTGTCCTTCGGCTTCAACCTCCTCATCCTGGCGCTGGCCGTCAACACACTGGCCGCACTGTTCCAGTAGCGGCCCTTGCGGCTATGCTGCGACCCTGTTTTCAAAGGAAGCGATCATGAACACCACTCCCTCGGGCCTGAAGTACGAAGACCCACTGATCGGCAACGGCCCGACCGCCACCGTCGGCAAGAACGTCCGTGTGCACTACACCGGCTGGCTCTACAACGACGGCAGCGCCGGGCGGAAGTTCGATTCCAGCAAGGATCGCGGCGATCCGTTCGAGTTCCCGCTCGGCGGCGGCATGGTGATCCGCGGCTGGGACGAAGGCGTGGCCGGCATGCAGGTCGGCGGTACGCGGCGCCTGGTGATTCCTCCGGCGCTCGGCTACGGCGCACGCGGCGCCGGCGGTGTGATTCCGCCGAACGCGACGTTGCTGTTCGAGGTCGAGTTGCTCGCCGTCATCGGCTGAGCCGTCGCCCCGGGGCAGTGCCCCCGGGGGACTCAAGTCCGGCAATGCGCTACCGAAATCACCGTGCCGCGGACCGTCCCCAGCGGATGTGTCCCGAGGGATTTCAATGACCGAAAACTCCTCCGCCCGCTCACCCCTCACGTCGTCGGTCACGCTCCACAGCGCGCTGCTGGCGGCGGCCGTGCTGCTGCTCGCCGTGCTCGGCGTCGTGACACAGCTGAGTCTCGACACCGCCCGCCGCAACGAGGTGCAGCGCGCACTGCACGATACCGAACGCAACACGCAGAAGCTGGCCGTGCGCGTCGGCGAAGTGCTCGACCGTGTCGACCAGACCACGCTGCTGGTCAAGTCGCTGCACGAGACCGGCAACCCGATGAGCCTGTCCGGGCTGCGCGCCGCCGGACTCGTGACGCTGGACACGACCCGCGCCCTGCTCATTACCGATCGCCGTGGCGTCGTGCAGGAAAGCACCTCGCCCGACGTTGTGCTGAACCTCGCCGACGAAGACGATTTCAAGCGTCACCTCCACGATCCCGCCGTCGGTCTGAGCATCGGCGCGCCTCAGCCCGATCATCTGAATGGCGGTTGGATGCTGCCGGTGATGCGCCGCCTCACCCACGACGGCCAGTTCGACGGCGTCGTCGTCGCGATGCTCGATCCCGGCTCTCTGACCAAGGGCTTCGATCAAGGCGAGGCGCCGGGCACCGTGATCACGGTGATCGGCCTCGACAACATCAACCGCTCACGGCGTCTGGACGGCAGCGTCAGTTTCGGCGAGAAGGTCGATGCCCAGAAGGTGCTGCAGCGCTCACACAAGATCCGCGAGACGCTCCAGCCCTTCTACAGCCAGGTCGACGGCACGGCCCGCTTCTTCACGGCGCTGCCGATCGATCGCTATCCGATGGTCGCCGTCGTGGCCGTCACGGCCGACGCCGTGACAGCCGGCTATCAGCAGACGCGGCTTCGTCTCCTCGGCTGGTCCGCGGCCGTCGCACTGCTGATCGTGTTCGGAACGCTGGTGCTGTGGCGGCAGGCCCGCGGGCTCGACAGCAGTCGGCGCGAGGCCCGTCGGGCCAAGGCGCTCTACGTCGCCACACTCGACGGCAGCCTGGATGCACTGTGCTGATGCGTGCCGAGCGGGATGCGTCGGGGCAGACACACGATTTCGTGATCACCGACGCCAACCGCCGTGCGGGCGCCATGCTCGGGCTGGACCCCGCTGCGATGATCGGGCGTCGCGCGACCGAGTTGGTGCCGTCGATCCGCGAAGATGGCCTGCTGAACCTGCTGCTCACGGTGCTGCAACGGCAGAAGCCGATGGATGTCGAGGCCCAGGCCGTCGCGACCTCGATGCGCGGACGCTGGATGCACTTCCAGGTCGTCCCGGTCGAGGAGGGCGTGGCGCTGATCACGCGCGACATCGACGACCGCAAGCGCGCCGAAGCGCAGCTCGCCGACATTGCACGCCGGGATGCCTTGACGCAGTTGCCGAACCGCCGTCATTTCGAGGAACAGCTCGAACTGGCCGCTGCCCGCGCTCAACGCAGTGGTCGGCCGATGGCCCTCGTCTACCTCGATCTCGACGGCTTCAAGCGCGTCAACGACACGCTCGGTCACGAAGCGGGGGATCGGTTGCTGATCTCGGTCGCGCTGCGCCTGACAGCCTGCGTGCGCGTGACCGATCTGGTCAGCCGGCTCGGGGGTGACGAGTTCACCGTGATCCTGGAAGAGTCGGGAACGGCCGAGGATCGTCTTCAGCTGTGCGAGCGCATCCTCGCCCAGCTGTCCGAACCGCACGTGTTGGCCGGCCAGGCAACCGTGTCGACGCCGAGCCTGGGCATGGCCGTCTACCTGCCGGGTGAATCGCTCGACAGCCTGCGCAAGCGTGCCGACGGCGCGATGTACGACGCCAAGCGGGCCGGCAAGGCCTGCCTGCGGATCGCGGCCTCTGCCAGCACGGCGGGTTGAGCAAACCCAGGCAGTCGTCGCGCGGGGCCCTTCGCCCGATCTAGGACCAGGTCAGGTCGCCGCAGATCACCTGCAGTTCCCCGCCCTGACTGGCAGGTGCCCGGAAGGCGGTGGAAACCGTCACGCACAGGTGCGAGCCGTGCAAGGTGCGGTATGGCCGGGTGACCTGCACCTTGCCGACCGCCGCGACGGCGCGGCGGAAATAGGGCCGACGCGCCCAGCGCGCACCGCGCGTGTCGCGAAACGGCTCGAACGCCGTGCCGTTGCCCGCCGCGGGGCTGCGGCCCCACTGGTTCACGCCCACCTGCCGCCCGTCCTGGCCGAGCAGATAGCAGAGTTCGGTGCCCGGCAAGGCCAGGAAAGACTGCGTCGCCTCCTCGAGCGGGCGCCCACCGGCCAGCAGCGCCGACGCGTAGCCGATGGCGTTGAAATACGGCGCGATGCGCTCGCGATAGCCTGCGTCCTCTTCGCGCCAGCGCTCGCCGAAGCCGCTCCAGATCGCGTTCAGGGCCTCGCTGGCGTGGTTCGGCCCGACCAGCGCCGCCTGCGGCCGCGCGAAGAAATAGCCCTGCACCAGGTCGGCGTCGGCTTCCAGCGCGACGAAGGCCTCGGCCTCCGTTTCCACGCCTTCCATCAGCACCAGCGCGCCGCATTCGTGCAGCAGCGAGGTCATCTGGATCACGACACGGCGCGCACGCAGGTCGAGCGCCGCGCGCTCGACCAGGCTGCGGTCGAGCTTGACGATCTCGGGGCGCAGGCGCCACACGCGATCGAAGTTGGAATGCCCGGCGCCGAAGTCGTCGAGCGCGATCAGGCCTCCTTGGGACCGGATGGTCGCGACAGCGGCATCGAAGTTCGCGTCGTCGCGCACCGCGTCCTCGAGCACCTCGACGACGATCTGCTTGGGTTGCAACCGCAGGTCGGCGGGCATCGCCTCGCTGCAGGCGTCGAAGGTCGTCTGCGGTGACTGCAGGAAGACCTGCGGGTGCAGGTTCAGGAACAGCCACTGGGACTGCGGCGCCGCCTTGGCGTAGTTCGCCATGTGCATGGTGCGCACCAGCTGGTCGCGCCACAGCAGTTCGTTGGAGTCGTGTCCGTCGAAGAACCGCGGCGGCGGCAGTCCGGCGCCGGTCGCGTCGCTGGCGCGCAGCAAGGCCTCGTGACCGACCACGCGGCCATGCGACAGGCTGAAGATCGGCTGGAAATGACTGGCGAGCCGGAGACCGGCATGGTGGCCTGTGACCGATTGGCCGGCCGGGCCGCCAAGACCACTCAGGCAGGCCAGCGCTGCTTCGAAACTCGGGGTCAGGGGTGGGACAGCGGACATCGGTCGTTGCACAAGCAGAGAACGCGCCCGGCAAGGCGCCACTCCCGGGTATCGGTCACGAAACGCGAGACTGAAGCACTATTTCGCCGCCCGCGCCTCTCCGTCCGACCCCGGATCGCGCCCTCCGCCCCGAGCGTTCCCCCGTGGATCGGATGCGTCCAGCATGTGACCCCGCACACGCTGGACGAGAATGCGACCTCCGCTCGCCCCGCCCCGACTGCTCCAATGCCCCGCCTGCCTTCCCTGCGTCACACCTTGCTGAGCAGCCGCGACCTGCTGATGACCGCCGGCCCGTTCGTGCTGCTGACGGTGGCGCTCCTGGCGCTGGCCTACTGGGCACTCGACCCGAGCCCGCCGAAGAAGCTGGTGCTGGCCACCGGGCCGGAACAGGGGGCGTACGCCGAGTTCGGCAAACGCTACCAGGCGGCGCTGGCCAAGCACCGCATCCAGGTCGAACTGCGCACGACCCAGGGCGCGGCGGAGAACCTGAAGTTGCTCGAAGACCCGGACTCGGGCGTCGACTTCGGCTTCGTACAGGGCGGTGCCGGTCGCCTGCGAGGCGGCGACGAAGCGCCGCCACCGGATCTGGTGTCGCTGGGCAGCCTGTTCTACGAGCCGATCTGGCTGTTCTATCGCGAGGACAGCGCCAGGCGGCTGATCGGCAGCGATCGGCTCGACTCGGTGGCGAAGCTCAAGGGCTGGCGCGTCAACATCGGGGCCCAGGGCAGCGGCATCACCAACCTGATGCGACGGCTGCTCGACACCAACGGCCTCGGGCCCGAGGACATCGTCGCCCAGCGGCTGACGCAGACCCCAGCCGTCGTGAGCCTGCTCGATGGCAACACCGACGCGCTGGCGCTGGTGTCCGCGCCCGAGGCGCCGATGGTGCAGTTGCTGCTGCTGACGCCCGGCATCCGCCTCATGAGCTTCGATCAGGCCGAAGCGTACGCGCGCCGCCTGCCGATGCTCACGCCGGTGAGCCTGCCGCGCGGCGTGGTGAAGCTGGCCGAGGACGTGCCGCCCGAGGACATCGAGCTGCTGGCCCCGACGGCCGCGCTGGTGGCGCGCGCATCGGCCCATCCGGCCCTGCAGCAGCTGTTCGTGCAGGCCGCCAACGCGATCCACAGCGAAGCGGGCTGGTTCCAGCGCCGCGGCGAGTTTCCGAACCGGCGCGCCGTGGAACTGCCGATGTCGAAGGAGGCCGACCGCTTCTTCGAGACCGGTCCACCCTGGCTGCAGCGCTACCTGCCGTTCTGGGTCGCGAACCTGATCGACCGGATGTGGGTGGTGTTGGCCTCGATCATCGTGGTGCTGATCCCGCTGTCGCGCGTGGTGCCGCCGCTGTACGAACTGCGCATCCGCTCGCGGGTGTTCCGCTGGTACGGCCGGCTGCGCCAGATCGAGGAAAGCCTGGCCGACGCCCCGGACGGGCCGGCCGATGCCCAGCCGCTGATGGACGAGCTCGACGCTCTCGATGCCCGCGTCAAGCAGTTGCAGGTCCCGCTGTCGCATGCCGACGAGCTGTATGCGTTGCGCAGCCACATCGACCTGGTGCGCAAGAAGCTGCGCGCACTGGGCGCCCAGACCCCGGCAGCCACCCCATGACGGTGGGCTGCCTTCCGCGTGGCCGACGCCGGCCCGACACGTCCGCCCCATCCGCCGACGCTCCCCACGACGACATTCCCCGCCAGGCGCTCGGAGGCGCCTCGTCATGAACGCTCCCTCCCCTTGCCGTGCCGACGGCGCGCCGCGCCCTCGCGTGGTCATCATCGGCTGTGGTTTCGGTGGCATCGAAGCCGTCCGCTCACTGTCCAGGGCCGACGTCGAGATCACGCTGGTCGACCGCACCAACCACCACCTGTTCCAGCCGCTGCTCTACCAGGTGGCGACCGCCAATCTCTCGGCGCCCGCGATCTCGGGCCCGATCCGCCACATCCTGCGCCGCGAGATGCAGCGCGGCAACCTGACCATCCTGCTCGGCGAGGTGACCGGCATCGACACGGCCGCGCGCAGCGTCACGCTCGACGGCCGCGAACCCATCGCCTACGACCACCTCATCGTCGCCGCCGGCGCGACCCACAGCTACTTCGGCCACGACGACTGGGCCGCCCATGCGCCGGGCCTGAAGACCCTGGCCGACGCCTTCACGATCCGGCGCCGCGTACTGATGGCGTTCGAGCATGCCGAGCGAGAAGCCGACCCCGCGAAGCGTGAAGCCTGGCTCACGTTCGCGGTGGTCGGCGCCGGGCCGACCGGCGTGGAGCTGGCCGGACAGCTGGCCGAGATCGCGCACCACACGCTGCACGACGAATTCCGCCGCATCGACTCGCGCCGCTCGCGCGTGGTGCTGGTCGAGGGTGGTCCGCGCGTGCTCGGCGCCTTCAGCGAGCAGCTGTCGCAGCGCGCGCTCGAGCAACTGCAGTCGCTCGGCGTGGAGGTCCGTACCGGCGCCAGCGTTACCGCGATCGACGCCGAGGGACTGAGCTACGCCGGTACCGACGGCCCGCAGCGCATCGCGGCGCAGACCGTGGTCTGGGCTGCCGGCGTGGCCGCCTCGAAGCTGGGCCGGTCCCTCGCCGAGCTCACCGGCTGCACGCTGGACCGCGCCGGCCGCGTGGTGGTCGAGCCCGATCTGAGCCTGGCCGGCCACCCCGAGATCCACGTCGTGGGCGATCTGGCAGCGGCGCAAAGCCACCCGAAGCACGGCGCGCCGACGCCGGTCCCCGGTGTCAGCCCGGCGGCCAAGCAGATGGGACGCACCGCCGCGACCAACCTGCTGCGCCGCCTGCGCGGCGAACCGACGGCGGCGTTCCGCTACAACGACTACGGTGCGCTGGCCACCATCGGCCGCCGCGCCGCGATCGCGATGGTCGACCTGCCGGTGTTCGGGCGTGTGCACTTCAGCGGCATGCCCGCCTGGCTGTTCTGGCTGTTCGTGCACATCTATTTCCTGATCGGCTTCCGCAACCGCCTGGTGGTCCTGAGCGACTGGGCCTGGGCCTACTTCAGCTTCGAACGCCAGGCTCGCGTGGTGGCCGAGGCGGAGGCCGATGCCCACCGGCCGGCGGCCGGCTAGGCGAGGTTCTAAGATCGAGGCCACCGGGGCGGCGCAGTCGTCGGCCTCGATCAGGACCCGCATGGACACACGCACTACCCCGATCCGACTGCGCCTGGAGCGCCTGCGCGCCGCGATGGCCGCGCGGCAGACCGATGCCGTGCTGCTGCCGTCGAGCGATCCGCACCTGTCGGAGTACCTGCCCGGGCACTGGCAGGGCCGCGCGTGGTTCTCGGGCTTCACCGGCTCGATGGCCACGCTGGTGGTGCTGGCCGATCGCGCCGCGCTGTTCGCCGACAGCCGTTACTGGGTGCAGGCCGAGGCGCAGCTCGCCGGCACCGGCATCGAGCTGGTGAAGATCGCGACCGGCACCGCGGCCACGCACATCGAATGGATCGCCGCAGCGCTGCGCCCCGGCCAGACGCTCGCGGCCGACGGCGCAGTGCTCGGCCTCGCCGCGGCCAAGACGCTGCGCGAAGCGATGGACGCCGCCGGCATCGTGCTGCGCACCGACGCCGATCCGCTCGCCGCCGCCTGGCCGAGCGCCCCGCGCTGCCCGCGGTGCCGGTCTACGAGCACCGCGCACCGCACGCGCCGCAACCGCGCAGCGAAAAGCTGGCGCAACTGCGCGCGGCGATGGCGGCGCGCGGCGCGAGTCACCACCTCATCTCCACGCTGGACGACCTGGCCTGGCTGTTCAACCTGCGCGGTGCCGACGTCGACTACAACCCGGTGTTCCTGGCGCACGCGCTGGTGTCGGCCTCGGACGCCCTGCTGTTCATCGGCGAAGGCAAGGTCGACGCCGCACTGGCCGCGATGCTGGGTGCCGAGGGCGTGCAACTGCGACCCTACGGGCAGGCACGCACCGCGCTCGCCGCCCTGCCCGCCGATGCGCGCCTGCTGATCGATCCGCGGCGCGTGACGCTGGGGTTGCGTGAGGCGGTGCCGGCCTCGGTGCGGTTGATCGAGGCCGTGAACCCGTCCACGCTCGCGAAGAGCCGCAAGTCCGCCCCCGAGGCCGCCTTCATCCGCGAAGCGATGGCACGCGACGGTGCGGCGATGTGCGCCTTCTATGCCTGGTTCGAGAGCGCGCTCGGCCGCGAGCCGATCACCGAGCTGACCATCGACGAGCGCCTGAGCGCCGAACGAGCGCGCCAGCCCGACTACGTCTCGCTGAGCTTTCCAGTGATCGCCGGCTTCAATGCCAACGGTGCGATGCCGCACTATCGGGCCACGCCCGAAGCCCATGCGGTGATCTCCAGCACCGCCGGGGTCGCCGCCGACGGGCTGCTGTTGATCGACTCCGGCGCGCAGTACCTGGGCGGCACGACCGACATCACGCGCGTCTGGCCGATCGGCGAGCCGACCGAGGCGATGAAGCACGACTACACGCGGGTACTGAAGGGCACGATCGCGTTGAGCCAGACGCGCTTCCCGCGCGGCACGGCGAGCCCGATGCTCGACGCGATCGCGAGGGCGCCGCTGTGGGCTGCGTCGCTCGACTACGGGCATGGCACCGGCCACGGCGTCGGCTACTTCCTCAACGTGCACGAAGGCCCGCAGTCGATCAGCAAGGCCGTCCCGACGCCCGACATGGCGATGGAGCCAGGCATGGTCACCAGCATCGAGCCAGGCCTGTACCGACCGGGCCGCTGGGGCGTGCGCATCGAGAACCTGGTGCTCAACGTGACGGCGCCAGGCGACGAGTTCGGCGACTTCCTCGCATTCGAAACCCTGACGCTGTGCCCCATCGACACGCGCTGCCTGGAGCGTTCACTGCTGCGCGCCGACGAGATCGACTGGCTGAACCGCTACCACGCCACGGTGCGCGAGCGGCTCGTGCCGCTCGTCAGCGGCACGGCGCGGGCCTGGCTGCTGGCGCGCACGCAGCCGGTCTGATGCGGCGACGCGCGGTCGCCCGCTCGCGCGCTATTCCTCGTCGCCGCCCAGCACTGCGCCCAGCAGCCCCCCGGCGCCGAAGCCACCGAGCACCGAACCCTCCTCTCGCGAACCGCCCCGCTGCGGTGCTGCGGCGAACACCCGCGATGCGAGCCGCGAGAACGGCAGGCTCTGCAGCCACACCGTGCCCGGACCGGTCAGCTTGGCGAAGAACAGGCCTTCGCCACCGAACAGCGCCGTCTTGACCTTGCCGACGTACTGGATCTCGAAGTCGACGCTCTGCGTGTAGGCCACGACGCAACCGGTGTCGACCAGCAGCGTCTGTCCCGGCTGCAGTTCGCGCTTGAGCACGGTGCCGCCGGCATGCACGAAGGCCAGGCCGTCGCCGTCGAGCTTCTGCATGATGAAGCCCTCGCCGCCGAAGAAGCCGACCGACAGCTTGCGCTGGAAGGCAATGCCCAGCTGACGCCGCGCGCCGCGCACAGGAAGGCGTCCTTCTGGCAGATCAGCGTGCCGCCCAAGGTCCGCAGGTCCATCGGCAGGATCTTGCCGGGGTACGGCGCCGCGAACGCCACGCGCTGCTTGCTGCCGACGTTGTTGGTGTAGACCGTCGTGAACAGCGATTCGCCGGTCACCAGGCGCTTGCCGGCCCCCAGCAGCTTGCCGAAGAAGCCGCCCTGTTGCGCAGATGCGTCGCCGAACACCGTGTCCATGCCAATGCCGGCGTCCATGAACATCATGCTGCCGGCTTCGCCGATGGCGGCCTCGCCGGGGTCGAGTTCCACCTCGACGAACTGCATCTCTGCGCCTTTGATCTCGTAATCGATCACGTCCATCGCCATGCTCGGTCTCCGTCAGTGCGTTTGCGCACGATCTAGCGGGGCACGATGGTAGCGAAGTGCCGTGAACTCCTGCCGGCCCGCGAACGGCCTCCTGCGCCGGCGCCGCTCGGGACCTGACGTGCACCCCCTTTTGGGGGAGCCATCACCCACGCCTCGACTCCCAGAATCGCGGGTTACCCCTTGCAGAAACCGCCCGTGACCTCCGATTTCACGATCCACCTGCCGACGCTGATGCTGCTGGCCGTCGTCGTGATGGGAGCAACCGCGGCCATCATGTCGGTGTTCGGCCTGAGCCAGCGCGTCTACCGCGGCTACTGGTGGTGGGTGGGGGCCATGTGGCTGGCCACCCTGGGAGCGGCGCTGCACGGACTGCGCAACCTGTGGCCGGTGGCCGTGGTCCCGGCCTGCCTGCTGGTGATGGTCTGGCCGGTGTTGATCACCACCGGACTGCGCCGCTTCTTCTCGCGCGACCGGCAGTTCTCTTCGACGCGGATCGATGTCGCGCTGTATGTCGCCTGCTACCTCGGCTGGCTGGCTTGCTGGCTGGCTTCCGCGCCGCAGCCGATCCGGTCGCTGGCCTATGGCGCCGGCTCGCTGATCCTGCTGCTTTACGCCGCCGTTTTCATCGGCAAGCTCGACGACTTCCGCCGCAGTCCGGCCCTCAAGCTGCTGATGGCGGTGATGATCGTTCAGGCCGCCGTCCCCATGTTGCGCCTGGCGGGCATGTTCTCCCAGGGCGCCGGCGCGCTGCCCGCCCAATCGCTGGTGGTCACCGGCGTGGTGCTGCCGTTGCTCCTGAGCATGCTGTTCACGGTCTACCTCTGCCTGGTGCTCACGCACGAGCGCACCGTGCGCGACCTGCGCGAGACTCAGCGCCAGCTGCGCGTGCTGGCCGACATCGACATGCTCACCCAGGTGCCGAACCGCCGTCACTTCGAGGAATTGGCCACCGCGATCGTCGGCAACGGCGCCGCGCCGCCGTCGGTGCTGATGCTGTTCGACATCGACCATTTCAAGCACGTCAACGACAACCACGGCCATGCCGTCGGCGATGCGGCGCTGCGGCTGGTCGCCCGCTGCACGCGCGACACGCTGCGCACACGCGACGTGATGGGCCGTGTCGGGGGCGACGAGTTCATGCTGCTGCTGCCCGGTGCGAGCGTCGACGATGCGCTGCACGTGGCCGATCGCATCACGCGCAATCTCGACCTGGCGAGCAAGAACTTCCCGCTGCCGTTGAGTCTGAGCTTCGGGCTGGTGCAGATCCAAACAGGCGAATCGCTCGCCGCCGCACAGCACCGCGCCGACCTCGCCCTCTACGAGGCCAAGCGCCAGGGCCGCCGCCGCGCCGTGCCGGCCCGGCAGGACGGGCCCGATACGGTGTTCGGTGAGAGCCGGTCGCTGGGGCTCGATCCGCTCTGAGGTCTGTCGACGACGTCAGCGCGGCGCGAACCCCTGCCGCGCCAACACCGCCTGCCCGGCCGGACCCAGCACAAAGTCGACGAACCGCTGGGCCCGCGGACCCGCACGCTCCAACAGCGCCACGCCGTAGTCGGCAGAAACGTTCACGTCCTCCGGCAGGTCGACGCGCTGCAAGGCAGGCAGTTCCTGTTGGGCCTGCTGGGCATTGGTGCAATAGGTGATGAACACATCGGCCTGCCCCGCCTCGAGCAGCGCCGCATAGACGCTGCGGCCGGCGGGGGGCGGTGGCGAGGCCGGCCCGCCGGTCAGCTTCAGGGCCTTGCGATCGAGCGATTCGTAGGCTCCGGCGTACGCAGCACCACGCCCGTCGATGCGGCGAAACAGTTCCCAGGTGTAGTCCCCCGAAGGATCGGCCTGGGGCGTGGACGTGCCCACGCGCACGGCAGGATCGAGCAGGCGGTCCAGCGCGTTGTCGGCCGTCACGCCGGCCTCGGGCCGCGCCAGCAGGCACAGGCGATTGCGCGTGAAGCGCTGCACCACGCCGGCCCGGCCGACAGCGGCCAGCGCCTGCGGGTGCGCCATGTTGGCTGAAGCAAACACCTCGGCCGCCTCGCCCGCCGACAGACGGTCCTTCAGCAGGCCGGATGCGCCGAACACGAAGCGCAGCGGCGCTCCGGGCTCGCGCGCCTCGAACTGCCGGCCGATCTCGGCCAGCGGGGCCCGCAGACTGCCTGCGGCGAAGACCACCAGTTCGCCGTCCGGCGCGCCGGCCCGGCTCGCCTCGCCCGTCATGCCCAGCGTCATCGTCACGGCGGCGACCAGAGCCAGCGCGGCGGCCTTCACTTGGTTGCGGCGTTCGGGAAGAACAGTTGCTGGCCCCCGATCTGGTAGCTGGCGATCGTGGCCTGGCCTTCCGCAGAGACCACCCAGTCGGCGAAGGCCTGCGCCAGGGCCGTCTTGGTGTGCGGGTGCTTGGCCGGATCGACCACGATCACGCCGTACTGGTTGAACAGGCGCTTGTCGCCCTCCACCAGCACGGCCAGGTCGGCGCGGTTCTTGAACGACAGCCAGGTACCGCGGTCCGCCAGCACATAGGCATTGCTGGACGCGGCGATGTTCAGCGCCGGGCCCATGCCGCAGCCGCATTCCTGGTAGCCGGCATAGGTGCCCTTCGGGGCCTCGATGCCGGCGGCCTTCCAGTAGCGCAGTTCGGCAGCATGCGTGCCGCTCTTGTCGCCACGTGACACGAAGCTCGACGGGCTCTTCGCCAGCGTGCCCAGCGCGGCCACGATGTCGGCGCCCTTCACGCCCACCGGATCGGCTTTCGGGCCGATCAGCACGAAGTCGTTGTACATCACGGGGCTACGCTTCAGGCCGTAGCCTTCGGCGACGAACTTCTCCTCGGCCGCCTGGTCATGGACGAACAGCACGTCGCATCGCCGCGACGGCCCATGTCCAGCGCCTGGCCGGTACCGAGCGCCACCACCTTCACGTCGATGCCGCTGGCCTTCTTGAACGCCGGCAGCAGGTGCGCGAACAAGCCGGACTGCTCGGTCGACGTGGTCGACGCCATCACGATGCTCTTGTCCTGCGCGACCGCTGCGCCGGCCACGCCGAGCGCGATCGCGAACATGCCCAGATGGCGCAGCAGCGCCCGCCTGTCGAACTTCACCATGGCAACTCTCCTTTGAGAAACAACTTGGCCTCGGGCGGCAGCGCCACCCCCTCGAAAACTGTGCGGCCGGCACGTCGGCCAGCACGCGGCCGTGCTCCAGGTACACGACGCGCTGCGCCAGCCGCTTCACCTGCCCCAGGTTGTGCGACGCCATCAACAGCGTCATGCCCTGCGTCGCGAACTCGGCGAGCAGGTTCTCGACCTCGCGCTTGGCACTCGGGTCAAGGCTGGCGGTCGGCTCGTCGAGCAGCAGCACGTCGGGCTGCAGCGCCCAGGCGCGCGCCAGCGCGAGTCGCTGCTGCTGGCCGCCCGACAACGCGCGCGCTGGACGCGCCGCCTCGGCGGCCAACCCGACGCGCTGCAAGGCCTGTGCGCTGCGCACCTTGGCCTCCTCGCCACGCACCCCGCCGAGCCACAGGCCCAGCCGCACGTTGGCCTGGACGGAAAGGCGGAACAGGAAGGGCCGCTGGAACAGCATCGCGAAGCGCAGCGGCCGGCCGTCGAGGGCCTCGCGCTGCCGGCGCACGCCGGCGCTCGGTGCGAGCAGCCCGTGCAGCACCCGCAGCAGCGTGCTCTTGCCCGAGCCGTTGGCCCCGACGAAGGCCACGCACTCCCCCGGGACGATGCTCAGGTTCACGGCGCGCAGCGCCTCGAGCGCGCCGTAGCGCAGGCCCACCGACTCCAGGGCAATCAAGGCCTGTTCAGCCATGCATCGCTCCTGCAGCCCGACTGCCGTCGCTTGCGCCGCCTTGCGCCGTCCCGTGCGAGCGCGTGCTCCAGGCACGCACCAGCGCGATCAGTACATTGAGCAGCAGCACCACGCCGAGCAGCACCATGCCCAGCGCGAGCGCCAGCGGCAAGTCGCCCTTGCTGGTCTCGAGCGCGATGGCGGTCGTCATCACGCGCGTGTGGCCATCGATGTTGCCGCCCACGATCATCACCGCACCCACCTCCGAGATCGCGCGGCCGAAGGCCGCCAGCATCACCGTCAGCAGCGCCAGCCGCTCGTCCCACAGCAGCAGCGCGCCGCTGGTCCAGCGGCCTGCCCCGAGCGAGCGCAGCTGCTCGCCGTGCTGCTTCCAGCTGTCGGCGATGGCCTCGCGCGTGAGCGCAGCCACCACCGGCACCACCAGCACCGTCTGCGCGATCACCATCGCTGTCGGCGTGAACAGCAGGCCCCATGCGCCGAGGGGGCCCGAGCGCGACAACAGCAGGTAGACCACCAGGCCCACCACGACCGAGGGCAGCGCCAGCAGCGTGTTGAGCAGCACCAGCACGCCGCGCCGGCCGGGAAACCGCAGCACCGCCAGCGCGGCGCCGCCGGCCAGGCCCACCGCGGCGGCCAATGCACAGGCGGTGCCGCTGATCCCGAGCGACAGACCCACGACGCGCAGCAATTGCGCATCGGCCTGCACGATCAGGCTCACGGCCGTGCGCACACTCTCGACAAAAGCATTCATTCCCTGGCCCGTTCCGGACGGCGTACGCCCTTGGGGCACACTGCAATCGTGGCGATGCTAGATATGCACGGACGCCAAATCGATATGAACGAGCATGCATAGCAACAACAACGACGACTCGCCTGCACCGACCCGTTCGCCGCAGCGCGTGCAGCTCACCTATTCGCTCGGGACCGACGGCGCCGCCGGGCCGGTGCATCACCCGCTGTTCGCGCTGCTCGACGCGCTGCACCGCGGCGGTTCGATCTCGGCCGCGGCCACGGCGCTGGGGTTCTCCTACCGGCATGTCTGGGGTGAACTGCGGCGCTGGGAGACCGAACTGGGCCGCTCGCTGATCATCTGGAACAAGGGCCAGCGTGCGGTGCTCACGTCCTTCGGCGACAAGCTGCTGTGGGCCGAGCGTCGGGCGCAGGCGCGGCTCGCGCCGCAGATCGAGTCGCTGCGCATGGAGCTGGAGCGCGCCTTCGCGGATGCCTTCGACGACCGCGTCGACGTGCTCAGCGTCTGCGCCAGCCATGACCAGGCGTTGCCGCTGCTGCGAGAACTGGCGCTGGCGGAACAGCTGCACCTCGACATCGAGTTCGCCGGCAGCCTCGACGCGTTGCACACCCTCGACGCCGGCGGCTGCCTGCTCGCCGGCTTCCACGTGCTGGACGGCGTGGCGCGCGGCTCGGTCAGTGCACGCACCTACCGCGCACGGTTGAAGCCGGGCCACCACAAGCTGATCGGCTTCGCGCAGCGCGTTCAGGGCGTGATGACGGCGCCCGGCAATCCGCTGAAGGTGGGGTCGCTGCACGACCTGTCGCGGCCCGGTCTGCGCTGGGTCGGGCGCCCCGAGGGCACCGGCACGCGGGTGCTGCTGGAGGAACTGATCGAACAGGCCGGCCTGAAGATGCCGGAGGCCTTTGCGCTGATCGAGCCGTCGCACGGCGCGGCCGCGCAGCCGTGGCCAGCGGCGCGGCCGACGCGGCCTCGGGCTGGAGGCCGCGGCGCGCGCCGCCGGACTGGGCTTCGTGCCGCTGGCCCGCGAGCGCTACTTCCTCGTGACGCTGAAGTCCACGCTGGAGCAGCCAGCGGTGCAGCGCCTGGTGAGCCTGCTGGGCTCCACGACCTGGGCTCGCACGCTGGCCGGCCTGCCCGGCTACCGCGCCACCGAGCCCGGCGCGGTGCTGGCATTGACGAAGGTACTGCCGTGGTGGAGCTACCGCAGCAAGCACTGAGGAGACGACGATGAAATGGCTGAGATTCCGCCTCGGCGAGCGCCAGGGCTACGGCTGCCTCGATGGCGATGAGGTGCTGGTGCACGAGGGCGACCTGTTCAGCGCAGCGCGGCCCACCGGCGAGCGTTTGCCGTTGGCCGGACTGACCTGGCTCACGCCCTGCGTGCCCGGCAAGATGATCGGCCTGTGGAACAACTTCGCCGCGCTGGCCGAGAAGAACGGCTGGGCCCGGCCCACCGAGCCGCTGTACTTCCTGAAGGCGCCCAGCAGTTTCGCCGCGCACGGCGAGGCCATCGCGCCGCCGGCCACTGACGTGGGCCGCATTGCGTACGAGGGCGAGCTGGCGATCGTGATCGGTCGGAGGGCGCGCGCGGTGTCGCCGGCCGACGCCCCCTCATGCATCTTCGGCTACACCTGCGCCAACGACGTGACGGCCATGGAGCTGATCGCGCGCGATCCGAGCTTCCCGCAATGGGCCCGCGCCAAGAGCTTCGACGGCTTCGGCGTGTTCGGCCCGGTGATCGAGACCGACTTCGACCCCGCACAGGCCACGCTGCGCACGCGGGTGAGCGGCCGCGAGCGACAGAACTACCCGCTGTCGGACATGTGCTTCGGGCCGGCCGAGCTGGTGTCGCGCCTGTCGCACGACATGACGCTGGAGCCGGGCGACGTGATCCTGTGCGGCACCTCGCTCGGCGTGATGCCGATGAAGCCCGGCTGCGTGGTGGAGGTCGAGATCGACGGGATCGGCGTGCTCGCCAATCCCTACGGATGACTCAGGCCAGCGGCTGCACCTGCAGCCTGCCGCGCGCGTCGCCCAGGGTCTTGCCCAGCAGGCTGGCGGCCGCGTAGATGGCGTCGATGGTCGGCGTGGGCGTGTCGGTGATGCGCCCCAGCTCGACCACGCTACCGACCAGCGCCTCGAGTTCGAGCGCGCGGCCGTTCTCCACGTCCTGCAGCATCGAGGTCTTGTGCGCGCCCACCGCCTCGGCGCCGGCGATGCGCTTGTCGAGCGAGATCTTGAACTCGACACCGAGCTTCTGACCGACTGCCTGCGCCTCACCCATCATGCGCGCCGCGAGCTCGCGCGACAGCGGAAAGCGGCAGATGTCCTGCAGCGTCGCATGCGTCAGAGCACTGATCGGGTTGAAGCTCAGGTTGCCCCACAGCTTGACCCAGATCTCGCCGCGGATGTCCTTGGACACGGGGCTCTTGAAGCCGGCGCGGATCATGGCCTGCGACAGCGCTTCGATGCGCGGGCTGCGCGAGCCATCGGGTTCGCCGAGCGTGAAGCGGTTGCCCTCGATCACCTTGACCACGCCTGGCGACACCAGCTCGGCGGCCGGGTAGACCACGCTGCCGATCACGCGCTCGGGCTCGATGTGCTGCGCCAGCAGGCCGTCGGGATCGACGCTGCGCAGCGCCTGCCCGTCGTAGGGGCCGCCGAGCTTGTGGAAGTACCACCATGGCACGCCGTTGATCATCGTGACGACCATGGTCTGCGGGCCGAACAGCTCGCGCAGATCGGGCAGCAGGTCACGCACCTGGTGCGCCTTCACGGTCAACAGCACGGCGTCCTGCGGCCCGGCCTCGGCCATGCGCTGCACCGCCTTGGCGGTCGGCGCGTGCTGCTCACTGCCGTCTTCCAGCCGCAGACGGAAGCCGTTCGCGCGGATCGCCTCGAGGTTGCGGTTTCGAGCGATGAAGGTCACGTCCTCGCCAGCAATCGCCAGCTTGGCGCCGAGATACCCGCCGATCGCACCGGCACCGACGATCGCGATCTTCATGCCATGCCTTCCTTGCGTTCCCGGGCCTTGTAGTGATCCTTGGCAAGACCCCACAGCGGCCACAGCAGCATCACGATGGCCAGACCGGCGATGCTGCCGACCAGCGGGTTGGACCAGAAGATGGCCAGGCTGCCCTGCGACAGCAGCATCGCCTGGCGGAAACTCGCTTCAGCCATGTCGCCCAGCACCAGCGCCAGCACCATCGGCGCCAGCGGTACTTGAGCTTCTTGAACAGATAGCCCACCACGCCGAACACCAGCATCAACCACACGTCGAACATCGAGCTGTGCACCGTGTAGGCACCGATCGCGCAGATGACGATGATCACCGGCGCGATCACCGAGAACGGGATGCGCAGGATCGAGGCCCAGAACGGCACGGTGGTCAGCACCACCAGCAGGCCGACGATGTTGCCGAGGTACATGCTGGCGATCAGCCCCCAGACGAAGTCCTTCTGTTCGACGAACAGCATCGGTCCCGGCTGCAGGCCCCAGATCAGCAGACCGCCCAGCAGCACCGCCGCGGTCGGCGAGCCCGGGATGCCGAGCGTGAGCATCGGCAGTAGCGCCGAGGTGCCGGCGGCGTGGGCCGCAGTCTCCGGCGCCACCACGCCCTCGATCTGGCCCTTGCCGAAGCTCGCCGGGTCCTTGGAGCTGCGCCGCGCGATGCCGTAGCTCATGAACGAGGCCGGCGTCGCGCCACCCGGCGTGATGCCCATCCAGCAGCCCACCACGGTGGAGCGCAGGAAGGTCAGCCAGTAGCGCGGCAGCCCGGCCCAGGTCTGCAGAACCACGCGCGGGTTGATCTTGGCGTTCTTGCCCTTGAAGGACAGCCCCTCCTCCATCGTCAGCAGGATTTCGCCGATGCCGAACAGGCCGATCACCGCGATCAGGAAGTCGAAACCCTTGAGCAGTTCGCTCACGCCGAAGGTCATGCGCAGCGTGCCGGTCACGCTGTCCAGGCCCACCGCGGCGAGCGCGAAGCCGAGCATCATCGCGGCGATCACCTTGGCCGGCGGCTCCTTGCTCATGCCCACGAAGCTGCAGAAGGTGAGCAGCTGCACTGCGAAGAACTCGGCCGGCCCGAACTTCAGCGCGAACTTGGCGAGCAGCGGTGCCAGGAAGGTGATCAGGATCACCGCGAACAGCGCCCCGACGAAGCTGGAGGTGAAGGCCGCCGTCAGCGCCTGCGCGGCGCGGCCCTGCTGCGCCATCGGGTAGCCGTCGAAGGTCGTCGCTACCGACCACGGCTCGCCGGGAATGTTGAACAGGATCGAGGTGATCGCCCCCCCGAACAGCGCACCCCAGTAGATGCAGCTCAGCATGATGATCGCCGAGGTGGGGTTCATGCTGAAGGTGAGAGGCAGCAGGATCGCGATGCCGTTGGCGCCGCCCAGCCCGGGCAGCACGCCGATCAGCACGCCCAGCGTGATGCCGATCAGCATGTACATCAGGTTCGGCAGCGTCAGCGCCACGCTGAAGCCATGCATCAGGTTGCCGATTTCTTCCATGATCTTCCAGCAAAGGGGTTAGTAGCGCGGCTCAGAGGCCGAGCCAGTGCTCGATCGGGCCCTTGGGCAGCGGCACCAGGAACCAGCGCTCGAAGACCAGGAAGAAGAACAGCGGCACACCGACCGCCACGGCGGCCGTCAGGGCCCAGCCGAACTTGCCGTGGCGGCGCATGAAATAGCCGATCAGCAGCAGCGACGCGGCATAGATGCCCAGCACGGCGATGCCGCCGACATACACGCCCATCGGCAGCAGCACCGCGAGCACCATGCCGATCTGCGCGCGCTCGGCAAACACCTCGTCGCTGCGACGCCAGCCCAGCAGCGCCTTGATCAGCACGGTGGCGCTGGAGGCCAGCAAAAGCAGACCGATGTAGAACGGAAAGTAGCCCGACCGCGGGCCATCGTCGGCCCAGCCGATCCCTGCCCTCATGCTGTCGACGATCACCAGCACCGCCAGCGCCATCAGCACCGCAGCCACGATCAGCTCGGGCCAACGCGACCCGATCGCATCGCTCGAAGTTTCAGAGTCCATGAGCTCGTTCCAGAAAAATCCGCCGGCGGCCACAAGCGCCGCGATCAACCGAGCAGCCGCCACGGGCCGGCGCCGCCGGCCCCTCAGCGGCGCCCCCTGGAAGGGGAGCGGCGCAGCCGCAACGGGGGTGGTCGTCCTACTGTGCGATGAAGCCCGCTTCCTTCATGAGGACGCGGTGCATCTGCTCGGTCTTGCCGAGCCAGTCGAAGAACTCGGAGCCGGTGAGTGCCGTCTGGTTGAAGGCGCCCTTGGCCATGAACTCCTGCCACTCGGGCAGCGCGCGCAGCTTCTTGAACAGGTCGAGGTAGTAGGCCACCTGCTCCTGCGACACGCCAGGCGGCATGAAGATGCCGCGCAGCATCACGTACTCGACCGGCAGGCCCGCCGCCGGGCAGGTCGGCACATCGGCCCACGACTGGGTGGCCGTGAGCTTGGTCTTGTACGGCATGGGCTGCTTGTCGAACACGCACAGCGCCCGCAGCTTGCCGGCGCGCCAGTGCGACTCGGCCTCGATCGGATTGTTGACGGTGGAGTCGACGTGCTTGCCGACCAGCTGCACCGCCACGTCGCCGCCGCCCTTGAAGGGGATGTAGGTGATCTTCTTCCCGGCGGCCTTTTCCAGCAGCACGGTGATGATCTGGTCTTCCTGCTTGGAGCCGGTGCCGGCCATCTTCACGCTGCCGGGCGGCGCGGCCTTCACCGCGTCGAAGTAGGCCTTGGCCGTCTTGTATGGCGACTCCTCGTTGACCCACAGCACGAACTGGTCGAGCGCCAGCATCTGCACAGGCGTCAGGTCGCGCCAGTTGAATGGCACACCGGTGGCCAGCGGCGTGGTGAACAGGTTCGACAGCGTGATGATGATCTTGTGTGGATCGCCCTTCGCTTCCTTCACGGCGAGAAAGCCCTCCGCGCCAGCGCCGCCCGAGCGATTGACCACGACGATCGGCTGCTTGGTCAGGTTGTTCTTCGCCGCCACGCCCTGGATGAAGCGCGCCATCTGGTCGGCACCGCCACCGGTGCCCGCCGGCACGACGAACTCGATCGGCTTGGCGGGTTCCCACGCAGCAGCCAGCGGCGCATGGCCTAGGCCGGCCAGCGCGGCCGTCGCGAGCGCGGTGCGCAGGAAGAGCTTCTTGACTGTCTGCATCTTGTCTCCTTCGTGGTCGGCGGACGCCGGATTGATCATTCGAACCTTCTCATAGGGAGCCGCCCTGAGCTGCCCCGCGGCACGATAAGGGCCTCCTCCCCCAAGAGGAATTCAGCTTTTGTTCTGGTTCTGTTCAGCAATCTTTTAATCGGCGCCGCCCGCCGATCAGCCCAGACCGAGCTTCTGCGCCAGCCCGATGCGCTGCAGCTTGCCGGTCGCACCCTTCGGGATCTCGTCCATGAACAGGATCTTCTTGGGCACCTTGTAGTCGGCGGCGCGCTTGGCGACGAAGTCCTGGATCTCGCGCTCGGTGGCGCTAGCGCCCTCCTTCAGCACCACGACCGCGGCCACCTCCTCGCCCAGCTTCGGGTGCGGCATGCCGAAGCACACGCACTGGCCGACCGCCGGGTGGTCCATCAGGATCTCGTCCACTTCGCGCGGACTGACCTTCTCGCCGCCGCGGTTGATGATCTCCTTCAGGCGGCCGGTCAGACTGATGTAGCCGTCGGCATCCTTGCTGCCCTGGTCGCCAGTGCGGAACCAGCCGTTCAGGAAGCCCTCGGCATTGGCCTTGGGGTTGTTTTCGTAGCCGGCGGTGACATTGGGGCCGCGGATCACGATCTCGCCGATCTGGCCAGCGGCGAGCAGACTGCCGTCCTCGCCCATGATCTCGACCTCCGGCCCCGCCGGCAAGCCCACTGCCCCGGGCTTGCGCGCCAGCGGCGGCAGCGGGTTCGAGGCCATCTGGTGCGTGGCCTCGGTCATGCCGTAGGCCTCGATCAATGGCGCCTTGAAGATCTCCTCGAGCTCCTTGATCACCTGCGGCGGCATCGACGACGACGACGAGCGCAGGAAGCGCAACGGGTTGCGCGCGATCACGTCGGCATTGCCCTTGGCGCGCTGCACGATCGCCTGGTGCATGGTCGGCACCGCCGTGTACCAGGTGGGCTTGGCCTCGTCCATCCAGGCGAAGAACTTCAGCGCGTTGAAGCCGGGTGTGCAGAACACCTGCGAGCCTGCCGACAGCGGCGCCAGCACGCCCGCGATCAGGCCGTGGATATGGAACAGCGGCATGATGTTCAGGCCGATGTCGCTGGCCGTGAACTGCAGCGTCTTCCGGATGTTGGCTGCCGAGGCGCAGAGGTTGCCGACCGACAGCGGCACGATCTTCGGCCGCGAGGTGGTGCCCGAGGTGTGCAGCACCATGCCCACGTCGCCCGCCTCGCCGTAACCGCCCTGCGCGGCTGCGGGGGCGCCGCCACCGTCCCGTGCGGCCAGCCGGAAGCTGCCGGCCGGCGCGCCGGGCTCGACGATGAGGTCGACGACCCGCACCCCGAGCTTCTGCGCCACCGCGATCGCCGGCGAGCTGCTGCCCTGCTCGACGATCAGCAGCTTTGCGTTCAGGTCCGACAGGTAGAACTCGAACTCGTCGGCGCGATAGGCCGGGTTCAGCGGCGCGCTGGTGGTGCCCGAGGCACAGGCCATGTAGCAGGTGGCCATCTCGGGGCCGTTGTTCAGCACGATGGCGACGCGGTCGTTGCGCCCGGCGCCCAGCGCATTCAGGCTCGCCAGCGTGGCGTCGACCAGCGCGCGCAATTCACGGTAGGACAGCGCAGTGCGGCCCGGAGCGGAGATCGCGGGGGCAGCATCGGCGCCGTGGGCAAGGAGGTCTTTCAGCGAGGTTTGCATCGGTCTCTGATGTTGAGGCGGCCTGCGGCCGCGGATCGTCGGGAGCTGGAGACAAATGTACGGAGGCCATCGCGCCGGCACATCCGGGCGCTCCCCATGCAGGGGCGTCGGGGCGCAGACCGCGGGTGGGTCACGTCGCCTGCGTCGCAGATCACGACGCGCGGAGGTTCAGCAGGGCTTGAGCCGAGGGGTGCTCGGACTATCTGCAACGAAGAACATGAACTGCCGTGTGAGGCCGTTCCGCGAAGATTTATACCCCATGCCGGCGAAACGACCAATCCTGCGCAGGCGCATGGCCGCAACGCAATCGGCACGTGTGAACACAAATATATCGCCGACGGTCGATAGGCGTGGGCACCACGCCATGCCCCGGGCCTACTTGGTAGAGCCGCTGAACTTGAGCTGCGCCATCTCGTCACAGTAGCGCTGGCTCATGTCGAGCCAGTGCTCCCGCGCGTCGCTCATGCGGTCGATCAACTCGGACATGACGGTCCAGTTCATGTCGGCACCGAGCGAGGCGGTCGTCTGGAGCAGGCGCTTGTACTCGGCGGCCACCGCCTCCCAGGCCTCGAAGGCCTGCAGGATGTCCTGCAAGTTCACGGGGGTCTCTGCGGCCATGGCGTCGCGTATGGAGATTGGGCGTGCCGAAGTATTGCCCAACTGCCCCGCAACGCGCCCGCGGTCGCGCGCCACACGGAGGCTTGCGTTTGTCGGCCTACCCCGCTAGCGTGCCTGCCATCGCAGCCCCAACCTACAGCCGGCAGGTCCGGCCGCCGGGAAACCCATGAAAAACCTTGCCCGCTACATCCTCTGCCTGTCGCCACTCGTCTGCTCGACGGCTTTTGCACAAGCTGCGGAGGTCAAGGTGCTGCGGGATCTGGACGCCACCGGCCGGACCACATTGACCCGCGAGGAGCTCGTACAGCTGCTGCCTGGCGCCAACATGAGCCGCATCTCGGCAAAGGGCAACACACACATCTGGAAGAACGAGAGTGGTGGCAGCTTCATCATCTCGTCGGACAACCGCGACCGCGGCGCGGTCGCCTCGACGGCAGCCGGCAAGTGGAGCATCTCCGACGACGGCCGCTACTGTGTGCTGATCGAGTGGAAGCTGATCGAGACCGAGGAGTGGTGCCGCTACATCGTGCGCTCAGGCGAGGATTACTACGCAACGAAGTCCGACAAGACCGGCACGGAGCGGGTCCACAAGCTCTCGATCAAGCGTTAGCGACCCAGTCTGACAGCCCCCCTGAGGTCGCACCGCTGCGTCGACATCGAGACGCTCCGCTCACAGCTTCGACAGCGCAGGACGGACCTCATGACCGCTGGCCGAGGTGGCAGATGTCGAGACCTGGGCAGGGTCAGCGTCCGGCTCCCGGAGACCGACGGAAGGCGCGGGTTTGAACCTAGCAAGATCTGACAGGTGACGCGACGATGCGGGAAGCAGACACTGACGGCTCCCGATGCACGCGTCTCGGCGGTTTCGCCCATGACTCGACGCGTCGGCGACAGGGAGGGCCGCCATGGATGCCTGTCTTGTTCCGTCTGCTGCAAAGTCCGGCGCCTGCCGCTGTGGTCGACGCGCCTTCGTCAGACATTGCATGGCGACATGTCTGTGCGCATCCACCTTCCGGATCACCGCCGAGCCCCTGGAAGGAGAGTCCCCGGAGGCCGACCTGACACGGGCAAGGCGCGAATTCGGGGCCTTGGTGGTTGCGGCACGTGCGCTGGATTTCGACCGACGCATCGCATTCATCAACGTCGAGGTCAATCAGCGAATCGAGTATGTGGCCGACCCGGCGTCGGTGCCCGGCGCGGACGTGTGGTCGACCCCCTGCGAAACCCTGGCCCGCGGCGCGGGCGACTGCGAAGACTTCGCGATCACGAAATTCTTCCTGCTTCTGGCAAGCGGCCACCCCCAGCACGGCGTTCGGCTGCTGTACGCGCGCTACAGCCGGATCGACCTCCAGGCTGCGCCGGTGCCTCACATGGTGGCGCTTGCGCAGTGGCCGTTCGTCGATCCGCTCGTCATGGACTCCGTCAACCCGCTGCTCATCGCGCTGTCACGCCGCGACGACCTCCACCCCATCTTCAGTTTCGACCAATCGGCCGTCTGGCAGCAGGTCGATGCGGTGTCGATGTCGCCACGGCGAAGCGGGATCCGGCCGTGGCGCACGACGCTGGCTCGCGCGGGGCAGCAGTTGCACTGACTGCAACGCGGAAAGCGGCTGATCGAAAAGAAGAAGCCCGTACCAGTGGTCTTTCACTGGCACGGGCTGTCCGGTTTGGTGGGCCGGGGTCTATCGAACTGTGGCGCCAAAGCCGCACAGATTCTCGATGTACGGAATTCCCAACCGCGATGTTGTCCGGAAAGTTATCCGGTTGCGGCGCCGCGTCTACGCACGAAACCGAAGTAAAAAGCTTCGCCTGCACCCAGCGGTGCATGGCGCTCAACGCCGCAAAATGCTCGTAATTCTGCGATGGTCACACGGGCCGCGCGGAGATCTGAGTCTGACAGCAAGGAGCCACATGTACTGCACGGCCACTACACCCGCCCCGCCGCCGCCAGACCGTGAACAACCGCCGATTGAGCGCCGGGAAATGCCCCGAACCGGGCGCGGCAGTTCGTATGAGCGTAAGGGCCGATAGGTTGAAACCATGCACTTGAACCTAACCGGGCCGTCACCCAGTCCACCTGCTCCAGTTCCTGATCGTGAGCAGCCTCCGCCGGGGCGAATCGAGATACCCCCGCGTCCCTACTGAGGAAGGCTCATCACAGGGCCCAACGCGCCGCCGCCCATAGTCCACCCATGAACACCAATGGCGTAAGCACCGCTAGCAGGCGAACCCAATTGAGCCGCGTCGCCCGTGTCTCATTGCGCTTAAAGATGTCCGCCAATCGCTCTTGCAGAAGCACGAGCATCTCGCGACGAGCATCTAGCGGCTCCTCACCAGGCCTCTCCAACCAACTCTTTGGCTCGCTGTAAAGGGCCGGCACCGGGGGACACCATAAGGCAGCTGACAACCAGCCAGAACGCCAATGCGGACAGCCACGCACACACTCCGGCAGCGGCCCATGCAAGCGAACTCGAGCCGGGCTCGAACAATTTCACCGCGAATGCCAGGGATCCGCCGATCCCGGCCAGCAGCACTGTGAGGGTGACTTCTGCCTGCTTAGCGATCCACTCGGCTGTGGCCAATCGCCCTTTCATAGCCTCGTAGCCTTGCTCTTCGGCGAGCGTCACAAGATCCGGGTGATGCTGGGGGTCCAGCATTCGAGTCCTTGTTGCTTTGTCTAGGCGCTCGACCATCGAACAAGTCTACTGGCCGCCCGCGCTGGGCAGCGGCCGGTTCGCATTGTCACGTCGGCTGCGATGCAACCCAGAGGCTGGATCTGAGGGTCCGATATTTGATTACCAGCGGGTGCGTCGATCGCAACGACGGCGTGCACCAGGGCAGATCGCTGTACGCCGGCCGCCTCCCGAGCCTTGCGGAGCAGCGCGCGGCGGTGTTCGTTGCCGGCTTTTTGGGCGGCTTCTGCGGATAACTTAGAGGGGGTCTCGGGGTCATCTTCTCGGGCCCTCCAGCCCTGCGAGTTACCCACTTACGGGTCAAATTCTCCTTTGATTGCGAGGACCTACTGGAGACGTTCTCGCTGGTCCCTTGGTTGTTGCCGTGCAACCTACTCTGGTTGTCAAGGGCAAGGAGAGCCTTCGTTTTGGCTTGTCGCGCAAGCCGACAACAGGGTCGACCTCGCGGCCTACAACACTGAAAATGCGGCCCGAAGTGGCGCTGCCCCGGCACCTCTACAGGGGGGTCCAATCCGCGGTGCGCCGACACAGAATCGCGGCCATGAAACGCCTGCTCGCCGCCGCTGCACTGCTGACCGGCTTCGCCACGTCGGCCTATGAGGTAGACGAGAGCAAGTGGTTTGGCTACTTCGCCGGCAAGCACGCCCAGCATCCGGCCCTGCTGCTGCTGTCGACGGCGAAGTGCACCGCCAAGGGCGGGCGTCCACAAGACAAGTGGTTCGTCGCGCTCGAGGTGGTGAGACTGCCGCTCATCGACAGGACGGTGGAAGAGGTCGAAGTGCCTGCTTGCTGGCGCAGAGACCCGGACGGCTCGAAGAACCGGCAGTATTGCCGCGTCGACCGTGCATCGAATGAGCTCGGGGACGTCTGCTTGTAGATCGGCGACGAGCATTTCCTCAATGCCCGGACACTCCCGCGCCAGGCACCCTCCCGCTGACCGATGCGGCCCACGCTCGCACACCGGCTGCGCGACCACGCCGACGATCTCACCTTCTAGTCCGACACCGACGTGCCGTCTTTGCGCCGGTAGACCGACACGTGGACCTTGAGCAGCACGATCGGGCTCTTCATGCAGGCGTTCCCAACAGTGTGTCGATGACCGACGTGATGCTGGCCTGCGCGCGCGCGCCGACCGCATCGACGTCGGCCGCGCCCTCGGCCGCCATCACCAGGTAGGCGTCCATCAGCTGCGCGGCCAGCCAGCGGAACAGCGCGGCGGCAGGGCTCTCCGCCGCGCGCACGGCCTCGCCGCGCAGCAGCACGGTGATCGCCATGCCGACGCCGCGCGGCGTGTTCCAGCCTGGCATGGCCGCATAGGGCGACTCGCCCCCCATGAAGATCGACCCGACCCGCTCGCACTCGCCGTGAATCTGGCGCGTCATCTCGTCGGCATCGACGTCGCCGTTGCGGCGCCACTTGTAGATCTCAACGATGCGGTGACAGAAGCCCTGCACGAGGCGCTCGACCACCTCCGGGCTGCCGAGGCTGTCGCCGGCAGTGCGGGCAGCATCGATCAGCGCGCGATCGGGCGCGCCGCGTTTAGCAGCGCGCGCCTTGCTTCCTTCGACGGTACGCGGGTCGGTCATGGTCACCCCAGGACGCGCGCCGACACGACGCGCACCGATTTCGTCATGGTACTGGCTGCCTGGGCCATCAGGTCGGCCAAGTTGGACGGTGCTGCTACATAGTGGCGAAGGACCAAAGCAGGAATTCCTGCCTCGCCCAACGCGATTACCAGGGCGTTGACCAGAGCGGAGTTTTCCGCGTTTTGAGCGCCTCACCAATTCACGGACGAGTAACGCGACGTCGCTATGGTCTCTTGTAGAGATGAACTGCAAACTCTCCAAATTTGGAGAAATAAACAGTGCACTGATCGGGCAGTAGCCGGGTCAAGTTCACCTTCGCACGGTGGAGGGACTTTTCCTCGACTGCAATTCAGAAGCTGTCCTCACGGCACGGCGACTTCGGACAGTTCACAGTGGATTTCGCCACCCATACTGTACTTGGGCAGAACTATCTAGGCAGCTAATCGATGCTCAAAATGCGGCCGCGGTCGATCGTCGAGGATCGCAAAGCTGGCTTCGAGATCTTCCGGATCCAGGTTGGGCCAACCGACCATGATCGATCATTAACATTGAATCGGGCGGCAGGCCATATTTGCGACACATGCACGTCGACACCCTCTAGACATGACCCCATCTGTGGCCCAGTTTCGTTTGGCGCACGGCTTGGCTTGATTTAGGCCAAGGGATGCCGGTCCACTCGGGCGCGGCCGTGAAAGCCGCGGAGACGGCTGGATACAGCTCAGCAACAGCCCCGGCCGATGCAGCGGTTTCAAGCCGCTCTAGCCGCAAGGTCGGCCCGGATGCTCTCCACAGCCCGCCTGAGCGGGTCAGCAACCTGCAGTTGAATGCTGCTCTCTGCGTTCACCTGCATTTCGGCTATGAGCCCGTCGACGTGCGCGAGGGCCATTCGTTTGTTGGGGTGGCCGTCAAAAATTGCTTCGAGGACGAAGCGGTATGCGTCAATCTGCGCCTCTGGTCTCATGGTTACCCCCTTGCGAGCCTAGGCCAGCAAAGATTCACCTCGCCGCGCACTGGCACCGCGCGTCAGTGCATGGCCATACGATCGCTCAGCCGGTGCTGAAGGTCTGTACGCCGCTCGGCCGCTGCGGTGCTCACCGGGTGGTGGTGTGCATGTTCATCGTACAACGCACGGCCTCGCTCCAGCAGAACCGCCCGCAAACACGGTTCATCCGTAAGCGCCTGGTAGTAGGCGGCAAAACACTTGGCCCAGGCGTTGCGCGTCAGGAAGTTCATTGTTGAAGCTTCGGCGCCGAAGTGCGTGGTCAACATCCCCCATCCTGGTGAGACGGGACCAGTGACAGCTCGGCCGGTATCCCGATCGATATCCACTTGGCGGCTAGCGTGCTGGCTGGAACATGATGATGCCCATGCCGGCTAGCGCGACGATGACACCTGCCACGTCCCAGGCAGTCGGCCGAACCTGATCGACGGCCCACAGCCACGCGAGGGCAACGCCGATGTACACACCGCAGCCAGAGGCCTAGTCCTCGACCCGCCCCGCCTCGAACACCTCGATCGGCGTGAGCTGCACCGGATCTCGGCAGGCAGCGATCGATTCGCTTACTTCAAGCCAACATGGTGCGGTACAGCTCTGCCGCAAAATGAACAGTAGCGCGCCCGCACCCGCGACGGCGAAAAGTACTGCTGGGATCAGTTGCCATATCCAAAGGCAATCGATTCTCGAACTGATCTGCCTTGAAGCGCGCTGCCAAGCAGCGAGAGTCGCTCCCTCGTCCGATTTCGCCAGCGCCTTGTTGACGTTTTGATATTGCAAGGTTGCATAGATCATCGTGAAGACCTCCCAAGCGACGAAGATCACGAGGGAAAGTGCCATGGCAAGCCCTGCGAACGCGCGAACGCTCGGATATGCCCCCTTCTCGGCCAAGCTCCATAGCGCGTAAAACCCGGCGTATCCAATCCCAACAACGACGTTCGCATAACTGTGGGCATGGCTGTTTTGCTTTTCCGCCAGCTGCACGATCGCAGCAACTTGGGCTTCGTGTTGCTTTCGCGCCGCCTCAATTCGATGCGTCGCATCGATCTTCTTCATCCCGCCGCTCATGGCTTCGATGTTCCGTGCGAGTGTCTTGATGTCAGAGTTGACTTTGCCGGTCCAGTCGTTAAGGTCAATGGCCCGGCGGCCCGTTTGAAGAGGTATTTCGTCTCTCATGCGACGGCATTATGGCGAGGCCGGCGACCTTGAGAAACTCGACCTGGTCAGCACTCACCGGCTCCCGTCCTCCAGATGGCGCTCCGCCAGCTGCAGCGCTTCGATCAGCGTCGCCAGCGCAGCCGCAGCCAGCTCAGCCGCATCGAGCGCCCCCCTTGCGACTCGGCACCGTCGCCACCTCACCCATCAGCACGACCACAGAGTTGCTGGAACACGCAGTATCCGGTCTAGGATTCACGGTCGCTGCACCGAGGAGTAAAAGCATGCCTGCCGATGAGATCCAGAAGAAGACAGGTAGACATCGGGTTAAAGAGGATCCGGAGCAGGCCATCAAACGAATCGTGGATGCGCACGCTCGCGCTGACAAGCTCGCCCGTAACGTGGTCGATGCGGTTTGCAAGCTGGCGGAACACTTGGAGGAACCGCCAGGAACGAAGGGGCCCGCAAAGGATCCGCCAGTTGACCTCGACGCTCTGCTGGCGGAGCTAGAAGCCCAGCCGCTCGATGAACTTCGACAATCGAGGCGTCATGGAATCGCCGTGCGGCGGTACTGTCGAGAGTTGATCCACGATTACCGGGAAACAGAAGCAGCTGTGGGTCGGCAGTGGAACTTCGATCCCACAGCTTTCGAGCTCATGAAGGGAATGTGGATCAGCGAGGCGACGATAGCCAAACACAAGGTCTATCGGGCGCTGGATCAGCTGCAGGCCGGTCGAGATGAGCAACTGGCAATGGTGAAGCTGGCTGGTTAGTCGGTCGACACGCTACAACGGCCCCAGCGAGTTAGAGAACCGGACTTACGACAAGATCACTTGTTCCTTACGGCCATCCGAGTACTAAGGCTTCGCGGGCTCTGTGGAATAGCTGCCCCCAACAAGCTCTTGTTGCAGCGGGCTTTGGGTCTTCTGATATGCGCGTTCCAGGAACGTTCTGACGACAGCAACTGCGCGCTCTGCGCCATTCTGCGTCACCATCTTCTCAAGTGCCGATTGTGGTGGTGGTAGGGACGGGTTCTCAAAATCGTCGTCGGTGAAGTGATTCACCTCGTCGATATCTTCGGGCTTTGCATGCGCTACCTGATTCCGAAATCTGAAGAGTGTCCGCAAGTCCGCCCAAATCGGATCATCCTTTTCATACGGCAACCCAAGTTCTTTCCAAACCGCACGGATCTTGGCGATCGGTGATGAACTCCCATAGTCTTCAGGGTCGTCAACCAACCGCTGCACGAGTAGGTTGGTCAGCGCCTCGAAGGCCAGCGCTGAGAAAGTCATCGCGATCTCGTATTGATCGAACTTGCTCCCAGCAGGGGCCGTCTTTGCGGCGTCAAGCGCGGTGCCGGCCACCTCAAGAAGCTTGTGGTGCGCCGAATACCGACGCTTCTGTCTCATGGGGTACGTGATCGGGGAGACCATGTGCAAAGCCTTTCTCGCTGCCGCACAGCAATTTGGAGTCATTGTCTTCTGCGAGCGCCAGACAGCCACGGACGGCTCAAGCAAGTGGGATTTCCCGATTTGGTCTGCGCGTCGATGCAGACTAGCTCGTAGAATCCGAGCGTCAGCGCCTTAGTGCTGGAAGTTCTGTCCCGGTTGTGCCGAGTCAATGTCGGCCGCAAGGTCGTCAAGTACGAGAGGTGGAAATCGGTGCCACCCCCTCCGGGTTCGGTCAACAAGACCCCCTCGCCTCACGGCCTGGGGGTTTTGTTCGTCATGGAAGACTTGCGAAATTCGTGACAACCTCCTATGCCGCTAGCCGGTGCTCGTAGTACGGGTGCGGTCGATCGTCGAGGATCGCGTAACTGGCCGCAAGCTCACTGGGATCGGGGTTCAGCCAGGCGCCGACGTTCTCGGGCCGGATCTGCACGATGCAGCGATCGTGACCCGCGGCAGCGATCTCCCGGGGCGGTTCATCGGTGATCGCTGCGAAGCTCAGCAGGTCCGGCCCGTCCTTCCCACTCCAGCGTGACCACAGGCAGGCCACCAGCATCGGCTCCCGGTCGTCCGGGGTGAACTGCAGCACCACGTTCTTGCCATCGCGGTCGACGTTTTCGTAGAAGGTCTTCACGATCAGCAGCCCGTGGGTGTAACCGAACTGGCCCTTCCAGAAGCCTTCGAGGTTGTCGCGCCGGGCGTTGTAGGTGCTGGGATACCTGGTGTCGTAGAACACCGGCTTGCCGGCCGGGCGGCACTGGTAGCGCATCGGCTTCACGACGAGTCGGCCGCCCTCGCTGACGATCACGGGGGCATAGCTTCCAGGGAAGATTCGCGCGTCTCGATCCTTCGGCTCAAGTCGTCGCAGGTCGGCCAGCTTGCCCAACAAGGCGTCGACCTTGCTTGAGGCTATGCGCTTGACCTCGGCAGCGGACTTCGTCTCCTTCTCCGCGAGCTTGCGCTCGGCGCTGGCCAGGCGCGTACGCTGCTTGAACAGCTCTTGTTCGTACTCAGCGGCCTGCTCGGAGTTTCGCCGGTCGATCAACTGCTTGATGTCCCACTCGTTCTCGGTCTGAGGATCGGCAAACAGCTGGTCGATCACCTTCGGAATCTTGCGTTCATCGATGTACGTGGAGCCATACAGCTCCTTGAACTCGTCCAGGGAGATGAAGGTGTTCCAGCGGCGGCAGTGTTCGCGGTAGGCGTCTACGAGCTGGGCAGAGAAGCACATCGGCGCATCGTAGCGGGCTCTCTCTATCGACCAACCAGCAGCGATCGAACCAAGGGGGCTTGCCTGCAGATAGCACGCCCTTGATACTGTATGCACATACAGTATCAAGGAGCCTCACATGACCCCCGACGAATGGACGCGGCGGTGCGCCGACCGCCTGCGCCAGCAATGGCCGCACGCCCCCGAGGACGAGCTGCGCGACGCGGCCGCCGAGCTGTGGTCTGAGCCCCGATGGCGCGACCAGACGCCCGAGGTCGCCACAGTCATGTGGTTGCGGCTGGGCGTGCTGGCGAAATAGCCTCCATGGTTGTGCGCGC